>CAURKK010000095.1:0-5649 GCA_963525505.1 uncultured Gemella sp. | reverse complement strand
TTAATATTAAATTTCATTTAATACTGAAAAACGTTTTTTAAAACCACTTATTTAACAACAAATAAAACAATTACAAAAATAAAAAAACTATTTTATCTATGTTGGCATTAAGATAATTTGCTCTTTGTCAAATTCGGGGCATGGGAAAAAATAGGAAACGAAATCTAGGCAGTAGTTTGCTGCTTAGATTTTTTCTTGTTTTCTTTAAACTTTATATTATTTTTATATTCAGAAATAAATAATCTAGACATAATTAAAATTCGTAGTCTGAAATTGTTAAAGCTAGAATACCACAAAGAACCAAAATAATTCGGGGTAGGAAAGCTGATATGTCTCTTATTTACTGAACAACCAGCAAAAGAAGTACACATCGAGCTCCATACCCCGGATTTAATTATTATATACTTTTATATCTACTAATTTTCTACACAATATAGTGTACACTTTCTCCTTAGTAAACCTTATTTAAAACAACACCCATACATCTTGAACCAACTTTTTCAATTTGGGCTATGCTACTTTCTAATTCTTTTTTCTTCACGCGATTTGCTTCTGCAACCATAATAAATCCATCAGTATTTTTCGCAACAACCGCAGCATCGATTACATCAGTAGCAGGAGTATCGATTATTACCATATCATAATATTCTCTGAATACTTCTATCATGATATTATAGTTTTTATTTTGAAGAATTTCTGTAGGATTCTTCGCTTTTGGCCCTGATGGAATAATGTTTAAGTTCTTCACATCAGATTCATAAATTGTATCTTCTATAGGGTCTGTTCCTGTTAAATAATTTGTAAGTCCTGCTATATTGCTTTTGAATTTAAAATATGTTGCCATATTAGAATTACGCGTATTGGCATCTACTAATACTGTTTTTAGCCCTAGATCAGCAAATGATATTGCTAGGTTAATCGCAGACATAGTTTTCCCTTCACCATCTAAAACAGATGATACCATAATTACTTTTTCGTTATTTCCTAGTGCTTGAATATTTGTGCGTAGGGTATTGAAATACTCTTCACTCTCTGCATTTACTAGATTCTTATTTGTTAATATATTTATCTGTGCCATCTTTTCATCCTATTTCTTTCCTAAATTCATCTCTGGAATAACACTTAACAATGTTACATCCATACCATATTCAACATCTTCTGCACTCTTGATTCTATCGTCACTTAATTCGTATACAACTGCTCCGATAATCGCTAAAATAAATCCGATTACTGTGGCTAGTAAAGCATTTAAAGGTATATTTGGGAAACTTGGAACTTTCGGAACACTAGCTTCTTCTAATGATTTTACACCTTCATTTTTCGTCATATCTTTAATTCTTTCAATAGCCGCTGTTTTTACCGCTTCAGATAACTCACTTGCAACTTGAGGATCTTTATCCTTAACTGTAATAGCAATAATACGAGTATTTTTCGGAACTTCTACACTAATTTTTTTCTTAAGTTGTTTTGCTGAATATCCTAGAGTATTATTTTCTGTCAGTTCATTAATAAATTCATCAGCTAAAACAATCTCTTTATAATCTTTTTCTAATAATGCACCATTTTTTGCATCTTTACTTTCATTAGAAGCCTCACCATCTTTTTGACTAGCTACATACACTTTTGATGTTGCATCAAATTGAGGTGTTATTACAAATAAACTAACTGCTAGCGATGTTGCTGTACATAAAAATGTAATTAATAATATTAATATCCTCTTCTCCCAAGTTCTTTTTAACAGTAAACTACCATTTGATTTTTTTCTTTTTCCAACACTGTTTTCTTTATATTTCATTTTGTCAGTTTTCCTCTCATTGTTTTATTTCATTTTTTCAATTTTATCTCTTAAGATTCTCTATTATATATTCTTAATTTTCATCTATAAACTAATTCCATCAAGATATAATCTATATCCAACCAGTTTAAATACTACTTGCCATCCATTACTTCTTTAATACTAGCTTTCACTTCCATCAAACTCTGCTCATCTACCTGCAGCATATATAAACTAGCACCCGGCATTGCATATGAAGGTAAACCTAGTACTCCTTCTCCAGTCAATGCTTGTGATGATATATTATAGTCTCTATTTGATTTAAACTGTTCGTTGGCTAAGTCCATTGCAGTCTCAATTGGCATGTTCGTTTGAATCGACTCACTTAGTTCTTTCACTATATCCTTATAATTCTTCAATGTTTCCTTAGAAGTTAGTTTTTTTACTATCGCAGCTATTACCTTCTCTTGATTTTTCCCACGATCGTTGTCTCCTTCTAAAAGATTATAACGCTCACGAACAAATCCTAATGCCTTATCTGCATCTAAGTGTACAATGCCAGGCTCAAAGTTGTATGAACCATACTCCGATACGAACGACTGATCATTATAGACATCTACTCCATCGACCAAGTCTATCAATTTTAAAAATGAGGTGAAATTTAGTCTTGCATAATAATCCAATTTGATTCCGTATAGATTTTCTAAAGTATGAATAGACGATTCTACGCCATATAGACCAGCATGAGTAAGCTTGTCGTACTCATTGTCACCATCGTCCGCTATTGGTAAATACGCATCTCGTGGTGTTGTCGTTAATAAAATCTTACCAGTTTTTTTGTTAACTGTCATAATAATATTTACATCTGAGCGACTTACCGTACTTACTTCTCCAAATGTATCTATTCCACTAATATAGACATTAAAAGTATCTCCTATATTTGCACTAGCCTTTAAATCTATTTTTTTAATAATTTTGAATTCGAATACTTTTTTTGTAGTTTCATAAAAATCGGTGTACTTACCTCTTATCAAATCTTGAAATGAGCTGTTGAGTACCATCGCTCTAGTCGTTCCAGAGATAAGTTGTTCATAGGATGACATATAATTTTTCGACTCTGAAAGTTCTATCCCTTGATACCCTTTATCTCGAATTTCTTTCATGAGCTTATTAATATTCTCCCCATCAGCAGATACAGGAGCAGATAACATTTCACCCTTTAGATCATCAAGTGTCGTAGCTTCATCGTCTTTTAGGACAACTACACTCATGGTATATTCCCTATAAGCCGCCTTGTCATTTATATCATCAAACAAGTTAACCGCAGTCTTTAATTGCACATAAGAAAAAATTAACGCGATATTCATAATAATTAACATAATGACATTAAATATTTTAGCCTTTTTCTTAAGGACTAAGATTGCAGCTGAAATTATAGAAAATATTATAATGCCAAATATAGCATAGTTAATTCCCTTGAAATTTAAGAAATTATATTTAAACATAGTCCAACTGACTAGACCGCCTAATATAATCAATAAAATAGTCAACAAGCCATTGACTATCTCAAATATTTCTATGCTTCTTTCAGGTGCTTTTTTTCTATAACACCTGCGTGAGTTCCTTCTCATTATTTTACATCCTCTTTAATTTATAAAATTTACTGATACAACTTAGATCTAATTGTTCTGTACTCTCTACTAATTCTCCATCAATTTGAAAGTATTTTTGATTTGTTGTAACAGTTAATTTATCAGTAGTTATAAGTTTAACATTTTTTAGACTGTGATGTTTTTTCATTAGCAAGCATAAGTAATTGTAGATAAATGTAATTACATTCATATTCTCCATAATCATAACATGCAACACGTCATTTTTCCCTGTCGCACTAGGAGCAAACTGTATGCCTCCACCTTCAAACGGTTGAATCATCACATTTAGTAAATACAATTGATCAGTTTGAATATTTCCATTATCCCAACTTATGTTCGCCTTATATTTTCTAGCCTTTAAAATGCCTATTATACCTTCTAAAAGATATATGCGTTTTCCTAAATATTTCTTAAACTTTGAATTGTTGGCCCTTTTTATTATATCTGCATTAAATCCTATATCAAAACCAGAACAGAATTTTTTGTCATTAACGACACCGACATCATACTCTTCTACTTCCTTTGAAGTTAATAATTTTTCTATATCAATAGCACTTCTATCATACTTCAAAGACTTCGCCAGATCATTCCCAGAGCCGTAAGCTAAATAAATAAACTCTTTCCCATGATAGTTATTCACCACTTCATTAATAGTACCATCTCCCCCGATGACTATAAGATTATCCCCGACTACATCATCCATAAGGGCACAGGCATTTCTATTTTTTGATGTTTTAAGTACTTTATAATCTAGCCTTTTTTCTTTCAATTCGCTTTCGATTTTCCCAAGTTCTATTAGACTACTCTTACTCCTAGAATTTACTATTATTTCAATCATTTCACGATCCTACACAAAAATACTTTATCTTTATAATTATACACCAATAAAGGCTTTAAATCAAAAGTTAAATTATGTTCTAAGTAGATAAAACTTTAATACTTCACCGTCAATTTTATTAAAAAACATAATAAAAAATCCTACCATACATATAATGTATAAATAGGATTTTTGTCATTAAATTATGTTGACTATATAAGTAATCTTTATTTGATAGTATAACTATGTATTTTATAGATATTCAATTTTATCAACTACTGGTTTATCAGCTGTATTTGTATAATCTGTAACTTCTACTTCTTGTTTTGGTGCTTTTCTTACGAATAACATAACCGCTACGATTAAGTATAGTAAGTATACAGGGAATAATGTCCCCACAGTCATAAATCCAATAATTAAGGCTGCGATTAAGAATAAAATACCTGAAACAATTCTCGCTCTCATAGTAAACGACGCTATTAAAGCTAACACTAAAGTTACAATTGCAACTACAGCATAAACTCTAACGATTAATACAAGTAACGTTACAACATCCATACCTGAACTACTCAGTAAAGATGATATTGCTGGATCATTCACTAAATTGTATAGAACAGGCTCTAATTGTGGTTGTTTTAACGCTGTGTATAATTGACCTGAAAATGCTCCAAGCGATAATAAAGCTGTCATAAGTATCATCATAACATTAGCTATCCAAGCTAGTATTTTTTCTATTTTTCTGCTAAATGGTTTCATAAAGTTCTCCTCAAATTAATATAATATATAAATTATAACATAAAATACATTAAACTAGTAATATTTAACCTTTTCTTACAAATAACATCATAGCTACAATAAAATATAATAAGTAGACAGGAAAAGCAACTTCTGTCGCCATTCCAGCAATCATAAGAGCCAAAAATAAAAATAGAATCCCTGAAAAAATTCTATATTTCATCTTGAAAGTCGCTAATAATGCTATAAGCGCTGTTAACAAAACTGAAAATTTAATAAGTTTTACAAATATTTCAATCATTCTATATGGCTCAATTCTTGTATAAAGAAAAATAGTTTCTCCGAAGCTAGAGTATTGAAACCTAACATATTCAGGCGTAGAAAATATCCCTTCCAGCGGCCTTTCAAAAAACCCTGTGTACATTAAGACTACCACTGATATTAATATTATATTCGCTATCCAAGCTAGTGTTTTTTCTATTCTTCTGCTAGATGATTTCATAACCTCTCCCTCTTTTTCAGTTATTAACTAAATTATATCATAAAATTATATTAATTTATAATGGTCTTATCTCTATTAATAACAAAAAAAAGTGTACCTATTTTAAACTACCAGCCTAAAGTTACGTGGATAAAATCACAACCTAATCGTCTTAATTCATTTTGTCTTT
>CAURKK010000094.1:0-5671 GCA_963525505.1 uncultured Gemella sp. | reverse complement strand
CCTATTCGTGGTGGATTTTTCAATACGATTAAAGATCATGTTTATGCAGTAGATGGTGTGGATATTGAAATAGAAGCTGGAAAAACTTATGGACTAATTGGAGAAAGTGGTAGTGGGAAGACTACTGTTGGTAAAGTAATTCTAGGTTTAGAAAAAGCGACAGATGGACAAATTATCTATAAAAATGAAGATGTTACTAAAAGAGCATCTCGTAATAAAATTAAATATAATCACGATGTTCAAATGATTTTCCAAGATGCAATGTCTAGCTTAAATCCGAAAAAACGCATCGTTGATATTATTGCTGAGCCTATTAATAACTTTGAAAACTTAAATGAAGAAGAAACTAAAAAAAGAGTTCTAGAACTTCTTAATATCGTTGGTATGGGCGAAGATGCTTTGTATAAGTATCCGTTTGAGTTTTCAGGTGGGCAACGTCAACGTATAGGTGTAGCTCGTGCTATCGCATGTAATCCTCGCTTAATAGTAGCTGATGAACCAGTATCGGCTCTTGACCTTTCGGTTCAAGCACAGGTACTAAACTTCATGAAAAAAATCCAAAGAGAATTTAATATAAGTTATCTATTTATTTCTCATGACCTGGGTGTTGTTAAACATATGTGTGATTATATTTACATCATGTATCGTGGTCGTATAGTAGAACGTGGAACTCGTGAGGATATTTATAATAATCCACAACACATTTATACAAAACGTCTTATCGCAGCTATTCCAAGTACTAATCTAGATAAAGCTAAAGAAGTAAAAGAGATTAGACAAGCTGTTGAAGAAGAATATAATAAACATTATAATGATTACTTTGATAAAGATGGTAGAGTATATCCACTTAAAAAATTAACAGATACACACTATGTAGCAATGAAAGGAGGAGAAGTATAATGTGGAAAGTAGTTTTAAAACGTTTTTTAGTAATGATACCACAATTATTCATCCTTAGTATATTAGTGTTCGGTCTCGCTAAGCTAATGCCTGGGGATCCATTTAGTGGTCTTGCAGAAAATCCAAAGATTTCTCAAGAGCAAATTGAGGCGATTCGTCAAGCGAGTGGATTCTATGAACCTTGGTATCAACAATATCTATATTGGTTGAATAACTTTATCCATGGGGATTTCGGACTAAGTTATACTACTGGTAAATCAGTAGGAACTCTTCTAGGAGAAAGAATTTTTAATACATTTAACTTGTCATTATTTACGGCAGTATTAATGTATTCAATCGCAATTCCTATGGGAATGTATGCAGGACGTTATAATGGTTCTAAATTCGATAGATTTGTTAACTTCTATAACTTCTTCTTCCTAGCGATTCCATCATTCGTATTATATTTATTTATGATTGCATTATTCGGTTTCGGTTTAGGATGGTTCCCAACAAGTGGATCTGTAGATGTTAACCTTGATCCAGGAACATTTTCATACTATATTAACAAACTGCAACACTTAATTTTACCAGGTATCTGTCTAGCGTTGTTATCAACAGTGTCAACTGTTCAATATTTACGTAACGAAGTTATCGATGCAAAACAAAGTGACTATGTAAAAACAGCTCGTTCTAAAGGGGTGCCAGTTAAGAAAGTTTATTCTGGACATATCTTTAGAAACTCTATTTTACCAATCGCAGCATTCTTCGGATTCTCTATTACTGGATTATTCAGTGGTGGTATCTTCGTAGAAACAATCTTTGGTTACCCTGGAATGGGACAATTATTCTATCAAAGTATTCAAGATAGAGACTATAGTGTTGTTACAACATTAATGTTATTCTCTGGTTTCTTAACACTACTTGGTAGCACTTTAAGTGATATTATCATGGCTATTGTAGACCCACGAATTAAACTAGACTAGGAGGAAGTTGAACAATGACAAAAGCAAAAGAAGAAAAAGTTATAACTAAAACTCCTTCTGGGTTTTCAGTTGTAGCTCGTGAGTTTAAAAAAGATAAAGGTGCATTTGCAGCTTTAGTTACATTAAGTGCTATTTTAATTTTCGTAGTACTTTTCAATATCTATATTCGTGTAAGTGGAGTATATAGTACATACTTTGATGTAGATTTATTAAATATTTTCTTAAAACCTGGAGAGGATGGATTCCTACTAGGTACAGATGTTGGAGGGCATTCAGTATTTGGATGGCTTATGATGGGTATGCTTAACTCGATTCTTATCGCAGTAGCGGTGACTGTATTAACTATAGGTTTTGGTACTGCAGTTGGATTAGTTATTGCGTATTACGGTGGACGAGTTGATAATATTGTGATGCGTTTAGTAGACTTTATGGTAATTATCCCAACGCTTATGGTAATTATCGTATTCGTAAGTATTAAACGCGATTATGGTCTTGTACTGTTCATTCTGATTTTATCAGCATTTGCATGGATGAGCTCTACCCGTTTAGTACGTAGTAAAGCTTTATCAGAATCTCGTCGTGATTATGTATTAGCTTCAAAAACTATGGGAACACCTGATTGGAAAATCATGTTACAAGGAATCTTACCAAATATCAGTTCTATCATTATCGTAGAAGCTACATTATCATTAGCAGCTAATATGGGTATCGAGGTAGGTTTAACATATCTTGGATTCGGTCTTCCAGCAGGGACACCAAGTATTGGTACAATGTTATCTTATGCAAAAGATGCAGACGTACTTATTAACAAAATGTACATTTGGCTGCCAGCAGCCCTTGCAATCTTAATCATCGTTTTATGTATCAACTCTATCGGTGGGGCATTAAGACGTAGTTTAGATGCTAGACAAAGATTATAATTTAAAGAGTCATGTAGAAAGATTTCTACATGGCTTTTTTTCATAAAATTTTATAAAAGAGCATAAATTTTTAATTTTGTAGAGGTTAGAGATTTAAACATAGTTTGAAGTTTGATTAGGACAGATTTAAATCATTGTAATATTTTATTATAGTTAAGTACCAAAGTATCTATAATTACAGATAATTCATTGCTCTTTAAGTGGTTAGAAATAAGAATTAAGTCGCTGATAAAGTTTATAGATAACACAAATTTAGTTTCTAGATTGATACAGAAAATTAAGATTGTTTATACAAATTGAAAGTTAATATCAACTAATATAATTAATAAATAAAAAAATAATGTAAAATTTTCTGACAATTACTTGACTAGAGTAAATTTCTTTGATATAATTGCTAAATATAATATTAAAGAAAGGCTGTATACAATACAGCATGGAGGATAAGATAATGGAAAAGAAAAAAATGTTAAAGGTAGTTAGTTCAGCTATGGCTCTCACAATGTTACTTGCAGGATGTTCAAGTGCAAGTAACAATAAAGCGAGCAAAGGAACAAAAGCGGCTGTTGAATTCAAGACAGCTGTAGACAATGGTGGAAATGCGCTTAGTGGTCAACAATTAAAAATCGGTATCAATTCTTCAGATCCACTAACGGGGATGTTTAATCCAGTGTTTGCTTTAGAGGCAACAGATAATGATGTAATGAAGTATACAATGAATGGAGCTTTCCCACTTGACGATGCAAACCGTCTAAAACAAGATGATAAAGAAGCTCCAGTTATGTTCCATGTAGATCGTGAGAAAAAAGAAGTTACATTAACAGTTCATAAAGATCTTAAATGGAGCAATGGAGAAGATGTTAAGGCAGACGATATCGTTGCAACATATGAACTTATGGGTAATCCTAAGTATACTGAAAATGTTCGTTACAGTGATGAATACGAAGTAATCGAAGGTATGAAAGATTACCACGATGGAAAAGCAAAAAACATCTCTGGTGTAGTTAAAAAAGACGACAAAACTGTAGTACTTAAATATACAGAGATTAAACCAGCATTATTATGGGGTAATGGATTCATCGGAGAATTCCTAAACAAAGCTCAAGTAGAAGCTGCATCAAAAGACTTCACTAAATTTGCTGAAGCAGACTTAAATAAAAAACCATTATCTTATGGACCATATTACTTAGATAAAGTAGTAAACGGGGAAAGTGTACTAGCGAAAGCTAACCCTCATTTCTACAAAAAAGCTGATGTAAAAATTCCAGAGATTCAGTTCAAAGTTGTATCACCAGCTCAAGCAAGTGCTGTTCTTAAAAATGGTGATGTAGATTTAATGGATAGATTAACTACTGGTATTTGGGATGGTACTAAAGATGCTAAGAACGGAACTATCTTAGGAGAATCTGACAGCTATATTTCATATGTAGGATTCAAACTAGGTAAGTTCAACAAAGAAAAAGGTGAAGCAGAAGTAAATCCAAACGCAAAAGCTGCGGATAAACGAGTGCGTCAAGCATTTGGATATGCTGTGGATTGGGATCAAATCAACGAAAAAGTTTATAAAGGTTTACGTTTCACACCAACAGGTTCTGGATTCTATCCACCAAGTGTTAAAATGTTCTATAATGCTGAAGGTGAAAAATATACTAAAAACGTAGAAAAAGCTAAAAAACTTCTTGATGAAGCAGGTCTTAAGGATACAGATGGAGACGGATTAAGAGAAGATAAAAATGGTAAAAAACTTACTTTCAACTTCGCTATCCGTAACACAGGTCAAGACTTCGACCAAACATTAGCAGATACATTCGTTAAATCTTGGAAAGAAGTAGGATTAGATGTTAAACTTGTAGATGGTAAACTTATGGCACCTAAAGATTGGTCACAACGTGTACAAGCAGACGACCCAGCGATCGATATCTTCCAAGGAGCTTGGGGATTAGGAAGTGATCCAAACCCAGGTGGACTAGTAAGTAAAACAACACCACTTAATTACCAACGATACACAACTGAAGAATTAGAAAAATCATTAACTGCAATGGGAAGTAGTGATATGTTTGATGATGTTAAACTTAAAGAAGCATATCAAAAATTCGATAAACAATTCAGAGAAGAAGCTGCATGGCTACCATTCAGCTGGCAACAATCAATGATATGGGTTAACAAACGTGTTAAAACATTAGATTTAGCGAAACTAAAAACTGGTGAACAAACAATCTACAAACTAGAATTAACTGCGGATGCACCAGCGAAAAACTAATTTAGTTTAGGAATGAGATTTAGCTAAGCATACTTAGTTGAATTTCCCCTAATAAACTTATATTTCATTTTATTTTCAATTAATTTAAGGGGGTGCGTGGCACCCCCACATTGAAAATAAATATACGAACAAATAAATACGAAATATTATAATAAAGTTAGAGACAATTATAAGGCAGAGCGTGGTTCTATGTATATGATAGAAATTACGCTCTTTTTTTGTCTTTTAAAAGCTTTTAACCTCAGCTTTTGGACTAATCTAAAGTGAAAATCTTAATTAAACAGAATAAAAAATTTAACAAGAAGTGAAATTAAACAAGAGAATTTTGTTATTTTCGTATTATTTTCTGAAAATTCTATTGACTTATCGTTTAAATAATGTTAGAATTAATCTCATAAATAATTGAAAATAAGTTTTTATATATTATGGAGGAAATAAAATGAAAAAGAATAAGTTTCTAAAAGTATTTAGTTCAGCGATGGCTCTTTCGGTAATTTTAGCTGGATGTTCAACATCAAGCAATTCTGGAAGCAAAAACGCTCCTAAAGCAAAAGTAGAATTCAAGACAAGTTTTGATAACGGTGGATCAGCTGTAGATGGTGCTACATTAAAATATGGTATCTTATCAG
>CAURKK010000093.1:0-5687 GCA_963525505.1 uncultured Gemella sp. | reverse complement strand
CAAATCAACAAATTGAAATTTGCCTAAATAGTGTATAATTAAACTAAGTATTATATAAAACAGATGAAGTTATATGTATAGGGGATTATATATGGCTAATTTTGATTTTCTTAAAGGGGTAGTTGAGTATAAAGTTTTTGCAGATGCGGCTATTGAGGCAGAGCGTGTATTTCACTCCTCTCCAGCTATGTGTGCAATTGGTTGTCGTAAGGCGTTAGAGTTAGCTGTTAAGTGGGTATATACTGCGGATACTAGCATGATTATGCCTTATAAAGATAATTTACAGTCACTTTTACATGCTAAATCTTTTAAAGACGAGTTACCCGAAACATTGTGGCGTGAATTACAACCAATTGTAAAAATGGGTAATTTGGCTGTTCATTCTGATGCTAAGATTTTGCCAAGAACCGCTATTATCTCATTGCAAGCATTATTCAATTTTATTGAATGGATAGATTATTGTTATGGCTATAATTATATAGAGCGTGCATTTGATGAGAATGCAATCCCTAAGACTATAGTTCCCGTAGATGTTAAGAAAATCAAAGAGCAAGAAAGTTTGATTGCTCAAAATGCACAACAAATTGAAAATCTATATTTAGAAATTGAAAAACTTTCAAAACTACTATCCTCCTCAAAATCTGAGCATGTTTTAACTCGTAGCTTGCCTAAAGTTCCTGAAACAGAGGCTGAAACACGTAGGTATATAATTGATGTTGATCTTAAATTAATGGGTTGGAATTTTGACGGACCTAATAAAAATGTGATTGAAGAGTTTAAAGTTTCAAATCCATATGTTCTAGGTGGCTCAAATCTTAGTGTTGATTATGTATTAATGGGGCGTGATGGCAACCCTCTTGCATTAATTGAGGCTAAGAAAACAAGTCGCGATATAAATGATGGTAAGACGCAAGCTTTAGCTTATGCAAATGCATTGGAGAGTGAATATGGGCAGCGTCCAATCATTTTCCTTTCTAATGGGTATGAGACTCATATGTGGGATGATCTTGAATGGAATATGCGTCGTGTAAGTAGTGTATATGGTGAAAGTGATTTAGAACGACTGATTACTCGTAGAAATTTAACTAAGCCTATCTTGAGTACAGTTCCAATTAATGATGATATTTCAGCTCGCTATTATCAAAAGGAAGCGATTAGGGCCGTTTGTCAAAATCTTGAAAACAAGGTTAGAAGAAGTTTACTTGTTATGGCAACTGGTACAGGTAAAACTAGAACCTCGGTAAGCTTAGTTGATGTGCTTTTCCGTAGTAACCAAGTGACGAATGTATTGTTTTTAGCAGATAGAATTGCATTGGTTAGTCAAGCCAAGGATACATTTAGAGAACATTTACCATCTGCATCGTTATGTAATCTTTGTGAAAGTAAAGATGATAAAAATGCTCGAATAGTTTTTTCTACATACCCTACAATATTAAATGCTATCGAAAAATCTCTTGATGGTGATGGAAAACGCCTTTTTACACCGGGGCATTTCGATTTAATAATTGTAGATGAAAGCCATCGTAGTATTTTTAAAAAATATAGAGCCATATTTGAATACTTTGATGCTATTCTTGTTGGTTTAACTGCTACGCCTAAATCTGAGGTGGATAGAAATACATTTGACTTCTTTGAGGTTGAAAATGGAGTTCCAACATATGCATATAGTTATGATGCGGCTATTAAGGATAATTACTTAGTGCCATATTATAATTTTGAGATAGAATCTAAGTTTTTAACAGATGGTATTGTTTATGATGAGCTTTCAAAAGAAGACCAGGAACGGCTGGAAGATGAAGCTATGGATCAGGCAGGGGAGTTCCAAGGTAATTATTCTGCTACGGAAGTAAACTCTATTATTTATAGTACAGATACAATAGACTATGTTCTAAGAGAATTAGACCAGAATGGTATTAAAACTCATAATGGGGACTCTTTAGGCAAAACAATTATCTTTGCTCAAAATAAAAAGCATGCTCGTCTAATTGAAGAAAGGTTTAATTGGTTATATCGTTCTTCAAAAGGGAAGAAGGCACGAGTTATTGTTAGCTCCGATCAACATGCATTACATTTAATTGATCAATTTAAATTTTCAGATGGTGAACCGGATATAGCAATTTCGGTAGATATGTTAGATACGGGAATTGATGTGCCAGCATGTGTTAATTTGGTATTTTTTAAACGTATAAAATCAAAGACTAAATTCTGGCAAATGATAGGGCGTGGGACTCGACTTTGTCCAGAGAAGGAGTTTTTCGATAAAAACAATGGTGATTATGTAGGTAAGAAGTACTTCTATATCTTTGATTACTGTAAAAATTTTGAGTATTTTAGAAATCAAAAAAATACGGTAGAAGTAAAAGGTAATAGTGCTACATTAGGTGAAAGAATCTTTGCTAAGCGGGTTCAAATTATTGCACGACTACAAACAGAAAGATATGGTAGTGAAGACTATCAAAGTTGGCGTTTAGAACTTGTAGATGAGTGCTATAAGGAAATTACTGATTTAGACGTAACAAAACCGGTTGTTCGTTTACAGTTAAAATATGTAGACAAATATAGTGTTAAAACTTCATTTGATTATTTGTCAAATATTGATGAACATGACTTAATTACCTATGTTGCACCTTTGATTTGTGCTGATGTTAAAGAAAATTTGGCACGAGGATTTGATAACTTTGTATATGAAGGGATTTTGAATCTTTTTAATGGGCAATCTATTGACTATTTTAAGAAACGTGTAATTAGCCTTTCCAATGCTTTACTAGAAAAAATTAGCATTGAACAAATTAGAAAGAAGCAAGATTTCTTAAAGTTAATAAAAGAAGATGCGTATTGGCAAATAATCGATGCTTTCCAGTTAAATCATATGAGAAAAGAGCTCAGAGATTTAGTCCAGTTTCTTGATGTTGCAGAACGTAGGGTTATTATAACAACAATTACGGATTCAGTATTATTAACTAGAGAAGGCGATACTCTTATGCCTGAAGTTTTTGAGAGTTATCAAGAAAAAGTTGAGTCTTATTTCTTATCACATCAAAATCATCCAACAATTCAAAAACTTATCAATAATTATCCAATTGACGAATCAGATTACAAAGCGTTGGAATACATTTTTACTCATGAATTAGGAAGTAAAGATGACTATGAAAAACGTTTTAAAGGTAAAGAGTTTGGACTAGTCGTTCGAGATATTGTAAAAATGAGACCAGAAGCTGCTGAAAAAGCTTTTTCAGATTTGATCAATAGTAAATCTATGAATATTAATCAGATTAACTATCTAAAACAAGTCATTAACTATATTGCTGTTAATGGATATATGGAGTCTCCAAAAGTACTGCTAGAGCCACCATTTGATAGACCTTTTGATATGTGGAAACTTTTTGATCAAGCTGAAGCTGTTGAAATTGCAAATATAGTTAAGCAGATAAAAAATAATGCTTGTTTAAAGATATAAAGTGTTGACTCAATATTATTTAATAGGAGTATATTATGTGTAATATTCTTGATAGATATGATGAACAGAATATATTGGATAATCTTCAAAATGAAGAACTTGACTTAGATTCTGAAGAGTTAAGTGATGCTAATGATGTTGTCATTTTGACCGAAGAAAAAAATAAACGAAAATTATATGTTGATAAAGTTGATAAATCTACATCTGATTTATATAGGATGATTATAGAAGGCGAACTTATATTACAGCCTGAATATCAAAGAAATTTTGTTTGGACGACAAAAACGATGTCGAAGTTTATAGAATCTTTACTTTTATCGATTCCAATACCTACAATTTTTTTGGCTGAGAATAAAGACGATACATATGAGGTTATCGATGGGCAACAACGGTTAACGACTATCTTCGCATTTATGAAGGATAATAAAGTAGAAGAAAATAATAAGGTTGATGTTGAACTTAAGGAATTTTCTGCACTAACTCTTAATGGATTAGAAACGTTAGATCAATATAATGGAAAGACATACAAGGGATTTGATGATTCGACAAGAAGAAAATTTAATAATGTTTCACTACCAGTTGTAATAATAAAAAAAGATTCTACAGAAGATATTAAATATGATATTTTTAGTAGAATAAATAGTGGCTCTGTAAAGTTAAATTCTCAAGAACTATTAAATGTTATGTATCGAGGGCCATTGATAAAAAAATTAAATGAAGTAGCTCTTGATGATAAGGTAAATAAAGTATTTGGAAATCGTCCAATATTAAAGAAACGATTTGGATATCAAGAACTTTTATTAAGAGCTAAAGTTATGTGTGCTTTTATTGATAAAGATTCTTGGAAGCTAAAAACTTGTAAAGCAAATAACCCTGATGCATTAGGTAAAGAAGAACGTAAATATTCTGGAATATTAAACAAAGCAATTCTTGAGTATTTAAAGGATAATCGTAATGATGAAAATGAGGCAGAGGAATTATCTCATTTTGTTAGAGAAAGCGTATCTAAAGTTTTATTTGTTTTTGGTGAGAATGCATTTAAACGTGGAAGTTTAAAAAATATAAATAAGAGTATTGCTGAACTTCAATTGGTTGTTTTATCTCACTTTACTATGGAGGAGATTAAGAGACATAAAATTAAAATTAAGGAGTCATTTGATAAATTTGTAGATGATGTTGATGTTACTATTTTTACGAGAACGACTAATAGTACTAGTAATGTAGAAAAGCGTTATGCATGGGGAATAATTGTTTCTAATATAATTAAAGGTTAAAGTTATGTATAATGTTATAAAAGAACGTTTTGATGCATATAAAAAAATACATGATGATATTTTACCTCATATAAATCATGAAACTGAAACTGATAAAGCAAAAGTTTTATTAGAAAATTCTTTATATTTATCAATTTTTACTACTTTTGAATGGTTTTTGCGTTCATTAATTGAAAGTTATGTAACTAATATTACGGAAGAAGGTATTTGCTTTATTGATTTATCAGAAGAAATTGCAAAAAATATTTTTTTAAGTCATCAATCTCGTATTAATGCAGTATTTAATTCTAAATTAGATAAGCAGAATAGGGCCTTTAAAAGTTTCTATTCAATGCTTAAAGATACTTATCGTAGGTCAGATTTAGAACCCTTTATTCATTTTGAATTTTTACATAAGAGTAAATTAGATGGATATTATAAAGATGTCTTTGCTCAAATATTAGGTGATCCAGATTTCTTAGACAACTTAATGGTGGAGGTTACCATTGATGATGCGGGCTTAACTAGTAAAACTAGAGAGAGTGCATCAAAATTTTTAACTGAATTTACTGAACAAGTTAGAAATAATATTGCTCATGAAAACTCTGAATTTAGAATGCCTGAACAATATTCTTTTGATAGTGTAATAGAGCGTTTTCTACAAATTGTTAAAAATTTTGAAGATACTTATAAAACTTATACTAAGTTCGAAATTACTAAAACTTCTGATAATTTACTTGATAGGGTATAATTTATATCAAAGTGAGGCATAAATGGTTTGGTCGCCAAAATTTGCTTCTAGATTTATTGAATTGAAGAAACGGTCTGACATCATGTCAGGCCGTTTCTTCATGTTTAAATGGAGTTATTAGTTGTGCAACTCTCGTTTTCCGTATAATTTCAGAACTATAGCAATAATTGCATTTAACACAAATAGAGCGGCAAAACATTCTAAAGCAGTAGTATAGCCATATCCT
>CAURKK010000092.1:0-5707 GCA_963525505.1 uncultured Gemella sp. | reverse complement strand
ACTTTACTTACGATGAAGAATTGGTTTAAGTTAGCAACAGAGTTTAATAACTCAACAACTTCTGCATCGTTACTGTATACTTCAACAGCTGCTTCTAGAGATTTACCGATAACTTTTTCATTACGGCTTTCTTCTAATGCTTTATTCACATCATCACGAACTTCTAGAAGTTTATCCCATTTTGCTTCTAAAGCTGCATCATCAACTAAGTTTTTAACTGGGAAGTCAGTTAAGTGAACAGATTCAGCATCTTCATACGGCATATTATCATATACTTCTTCTGCAGTGAATGAAAGAATAGGTGCGAATAATCTAACAGATTTACTTAATACTGTGTAAAGAACTGTTAACATACTTTGACGTTTATGAGAATCTTCACCTTCGATGTAAAGAATATCTTTACCGTAGTCAAGGTAGAATGAAGATAATTCAACGTTAAAGAAGTTAATTAGTTCAGTAGTAATACTGTTAAATTGATAGTTTTCATAGTAATCTAATACTTTCGCTACAACTTTTTCAAACTTAAGAACCATGTATTTATCTAATTCTTCTAGATCTTCATATGCAAGAAGGTCTGTTTGGTTGTTGAAATTTCCATTATATAAGTTTCCTAGTAAGAAACGGAAAGTATTTCTGATTTTTCTGTATGTTTCAGATACTTGTTTTAAGATATCTTTAGAGATACGCACGTCTTGAGTATAGTCAACACTTGCAGACCATAGACGGATAATCTCAGCACCTAGTTCTTTACCTACTTCATTAGGAGAAATAACGTTACCTAATGATTTACTCATCTTGTTACCATTACCATCCATTACGAATCCAGCAGATACTAACTCTTTATATGGAGCTACACCAGATACTGCTACAGAAGTAATAAGAGAAGAGTTGAACCATCCACGGTATTGGTCACTTCCTTCTAGGTATAAGTCAGCTGGGTAAGTTAACTCTTTACGAATTGCACAACATCCTTGGTGAGATGTTCCAGAGTCGAACCATACGTCCATGATGTCCATTTCTTTAGTGAATTCACCATTAGGACTTCCTGGGTGAGTATATCCTTCTGGTAATAATTCTTTAGCGTCTTTATAGAACCAAACTGTTGATCCTTCTTCTTCGAAGATTTTAGCCACATGTTCGATTAATTCGATATCAAGGATAGCTTCTCCATTTTCAGCGTAGAACACAGGAATTGGCACACCCCAAACACGTTGACGGCTGATTACCCAGTCACCACGATCGCGGATCATGTTGTATAATCTTGGTTTACCCCATTCACTGTAGAATTTAGTGTTGTCTACAGCTTCTAGTAATTCACTACGGAATGCATCAACAGAACAGAACCATTGTGGTGTAGCTCTGAAGATGATTGGTTTTTTACTTCTCCAGTCGTGTGGGTATGAGTGAGTAATATCTTCTTGTTGTAATAATGCTCCAGTTTCAGCTAAGTGAGCGATAATGTCTTTGTTCGCGTCGAATACGAATTTACCAGCGAATTGCCCAGCTTCTTCTGTAAGAACACCTTGATTATCAACTGGTGATAATACTCCAAGTTTGTATTGTAATTGACCAACAAGATAGTCATCAACCCCGTGTCCAGGAGCCGTGTGAACTAAACCAGTCCCTGAATCAAGTGTTACATAATCAGCTAAAATTAATGTAGAAGTTCTATCTAAGAATGGGTGTTGACATAGTAAGTACTCTAAGTCTTTACCTACTAATACTTCACCTGTTTCATAGTTTTCCCAACCGAATTTTTCAGCTAAGAATGCTACTCTTTCTTTAGCAACTAAGTAGCTTTCTCCATTATATTTTACAACTTGGTATTCAAAGTCTGGGTGAACAGCAATACCTAAGTTCGCAGGTAATGTCCAAGGAGTAGTTGTCCAGATAACAAACTTAGTTCCTTTTTCAACTGCACCATTTTCACTAACTAAGTCAAAAGCAACATAGATAGATGGTGAAGTGTGATCATGGTACTCGATTTCAGCTTCCGCTAATGCAGATTCTGAAGATGGTGACCAGTAGATAGGTTTTAATCCTTTATAGATATAACCTTTGTCTACCATTTTACCAAATACACGGATTTGTTCAGCTTCAAATTTTGGATCAAGTGTAACATATGGATTTTCCCAGTCACCAAGAACTCCAAGTTTTTTGAAGTCAGCACGTTGTTTATCGACTTGTTTTAAAGCATAATCTTTACATTTATTTCTAAATTTATTAGCTGGCATAGATTTTCTATCAACACCATTGTTTACTAATACTTGTTCAATTGGAAGACCGTGAGTATCCCAACCAGGAACATATGGTGAAACAAAACCATTCATATTTTTATATTTAACGATAAAGTCTTTTAAAATTTTGTTTAATGCGTGCCCAATGTGGATGTTACCATTCGCATATGGAGGTCCATCGTGAAGTACGTATGAAGGTTTTCCTGCATTTTTTTCTAAAATTTTGTTGTATAAATCCATTTCTTCCCAACGTTTTAGGAATTCAGGTTCTTTATTTGGAAGATTTCCACGCATTGGAAACTTCGTATTTGGCATTAATAATGTATCTTTTAATTCTACCATTTTTTCTCCTTTCAAAATAAAAAGCCCTTAGTAAAAGTTATAGAGGGCGAAATGTATCCACGGTACCACCTCTTTTAACTCTTACTAAGAGCGCTTGTTTGTTCTATTAAAATAATTACTCAATAAAGTGATAATTCCTACGCTTCTATAAAACTTTTCACCAGCCAGTTTCTCTCTAAAAACTCCACATAGTCATCTTGTCTTTATTTACGATAGATTTATTATATTACATAAATCATAAACTTTCAAGTATTTTATGTGAATTTAATATAAAATTATCTGAAAACATATTAAAATTTAAAAAAAGACCTTGAAAACACCTTATATATTAAGGTTTTACAAATTTATTTTTCCCTTCGTATTTAACATATTTCCTAGATCTTTATTTTAATTATACTCTTCGATAAGAATTAAATGCTTCAGTTGTGTATTTTAATGCTTGTTGTTGACTAAGTGAGGCAGTCACGTTAATATTTCCACCTGATACTTCCACACTATCAACTACTACAGGAACATTTAAAGATTTTATAGTTACAATATTTCCACTAACTCCAGCACCACTACCCGATAATGCCTCTTTTAAATATTTCTCCAGGGCAAAATCCGGAATTGGCACTTTCCCTATTTTAGCATCCTCTAATACAAAATCAACACTATTATTTGCTCCAACGACTTTCACCTTCGTATCAATTAAAGTATCCCAAACTCCTAGTTTCACAGGCAATTTGGCTTCGATGTGATCACCTACTATTGAATAACTACCTTCTAATAATTCAGAACTTTTTGGAAGAGAATTTTTAAAAATTGATAAGAAGATATTGTTATTAATTTTTAGTGATGTAGAAATCTTCGAATCAACTAATTTAAGATTAGAAACAAAGTTGCCATTTAAATCCTCTACGCTTGTTGTTGCTTGAACATTTGCTAATTTTTCTGAACTTTTAATACTATCATTTGGTGTTAATGCGTATGTTATACCACCACCAAAAAGAGCTAATACAATAAACAATGATAGTAAACTTCTCAGTATTTTCATTTTATATCTCCTTTATTATAACTTTTGTTGTTAATATTATTATACACTATACAAAGAAAAGTTAAAATTAAGTTAAACCGAAAATAATTTAATCAGTAACACTCATTTCTTATTAACGAAATATTACATTTTATGATATCCTTAGAATTTCAGAAAAAAAAGACTTCGAAATAATTAGCATTATCAAAAAAACTCCCTACTAACATCTCAAATGTCTATTATTTTTCTATAATTTAATAATATAACTTTACCTAATTAATTTTAACAATTCTTCAGATGTAAAAGAAACTTTCCCAACAACTTCATCGTTAATTGATACATATGCACCATCTAATTTAAAAGGTAAAGAATTTAGTGTAATCACATTACCTTTAACTTCTGCATCTGTTCCCTGCAGTGATTCCTTAAGATATTTTTCTAATACAAAATTAGGAACAGGCAACTCACCTGCTTTAGCATTTTCTAATGTTAAAGTTAAACTATTACCTTCACCAGCTACACTAATATTAGAATAAAGTATTGTATTCAATCCTAAAAGTTTAATAGGTAATTTGGCATTAATATGATTTCTTTTTATTTTGTAACTACCCTCAAGTAACGCTGAATTCTTATCGATAGAATTTTTAAGAAGAGCTTGAAATTTTTGATCATTCAGGTTAATTGTTGAAGTTAATCGCCTGTACTGTTCTACATTCACATTTTTTACTAACTCTTTCTTTAAAACTTCTACATTAGTTGTGCCATTAACATTAGCTAATTTTTCTTTACTTTCAATACCCTCACCTGAAGTAAGAGCATATATTAGCCCTCCTCCAATAAATACAAATACCAGTAATATTACTGATAGTTTTCTAAACTTTTTCATTTATATTTTCCTCCTTCATAAACTTCCTAATAGTTACAATTATACACATTACTAAAGTTGTAGTCAAAAATATTTAAAACCATAATAAACTCTAATAATTTATATATAAATTGTACTTATAATTATACAATTTGAAAATTTTAGTATATAATATTTGATAACCAAAATCGGTTTAAATTTTAAAAAGGAGATTCAAAATATGAAAGAAAATATTACTTTTAAAAATTTTACCATGAATGTTCTTAATGGTATCGCCTTAGGAACAGTGCTATGTCTTATCCCAGGTGCCTTACTTGGTGAATTACTTAAATATGTAGGTAAGGTTTATCCATCACTTGCATTTTTGTCATTATCAATAACAATTTCTAATGCTATGATTGGTTTAGCATCAGGGATCATTATTGGATTATTATTTAAATTCACACCTGTACAAAGTGTATCTATAGGACTAGCTACTCTATTCGCTAGTGGTTCAATTATTCCAACCCCAGACAAAACAGGACTTATGTTAAAAGGTTCTGGTGATATCGTAACTATGATTTTTACAGCTGCATTATCAACAGCTTTCATCCTACTAATTGGTGATAAAGCCAAAAACTATGCTGTAATCATCCTACCTCCACTAACACTAGTTATTATTGGAGGTATTGGTAGATTTACACTTCCATTTTTCTCTGGAGTAACAAGACTACTTGGAGATGGAATTAAGCATCTACTTACATTACAACCAATTATTCTTACTATTCTTATAGCGATGATATTCGCATGTCTTGTAGTTTCTCCGGTTACATCAGTTGGTGTCGCTCTTGCGATTAATATAGATGGTATTGCTTCTGGAGCTGCTAACCTTGGAATCTGTGCTTGTGGATTTACTCTTGCAATAGCAGGATGGTCAGTTAACTCAAAAGGAGTTTGCTTCGCGCACTTTATCGGCTCTCCAAAAATCTCGATGGCAAATATTTTTGCTAAACCAAAAATTATGCTACCAGTCCTTTGTAGTGCTGCTGTTTCAGGAGTATTCGCAGCGATACTAAACATTAAAGGTACAGCGATGAGTGCTGGATTTGGATTCAGTGGTCTAGTTGGTCCATTAGCACACTTAGCTACAACAAACGGTAGTGCGTTTGAACTATTAAAAGCTCTTATTGTATTCGCAGTAATACCTATAGTTTCTGGTTTCTTCTTCGTAAAACTATTTACGAAAATTGTACCAATTATTAAACCAGA
>CAURKK010000091.1:0-5710 GCA_963525505.1 uncultured Gemella sp. | reverse complement strand
GTTGCATCTATCTTACTACTTACCGCTTGTTCAGGAGAAAAAACTAAAACTTATATCCACAAAACGGATAGAGAAGAAGGTGAAATTACTATCTATTATAAAGATGATGTTGTGAACAAACTAGTCATTACTAATACACTAAAAAGTCCAGATGAAAAGTCTAGAAATATTGCAAAATCAAAAATCACTGAAGAGTCTTCTGATATTAATGGCGTAAGTGTTAACTTTGAAGAAAAAAATAACCAACTTACTATGAAGCTGGTAGTCGATTATACGAAAATTGATTTTGACAAAGCAAAACGCAAATTAGGAATGAAAGACACATTAGAAGAAGAGAGAAAATTATCAACATCAGAAAAAAGAGCTAAAGATTTAGGCGCAGAAGAGAAAAAATAATTTTTAGAAAAGTATATTTTTAATAATAAAAAGCCTTGGATATATCCAAGGCTTTTTATTATTCTTATTTTTGTTTACGTCGTTTTAAATATACTGTTAATATTGTTAAGCCTAGAGCTCCTATACCAGAGAAAATTGTAACATTACTATTTAATCCAGTTTTTGCTAGTAGTAAATTTGATCTTTTAATTTTTCCAAAATCCTCATCTACATTAAACTTATTTTCCTTTTTATAGCTTTGTTTTCCACCCACAAAACCGCCTATTAGTTCTTTCACTGATTTCTTAGATACTTTTTTCTCTGCCTCTTTTAAGTTCTCTAATACTTTATCTACTTCCTCTTGGGTAGCTATTGTAGAAGCTAATAATTCTTGGGCTTTTGCGACTGCTGCTAAATATATCTGCTTATCTTCTTCACTTGATTTTTTAAAGCTTTCCTTCTCTTTTACATCTGCAAGATTACTTAGTTGCTCATTTAGTTGCTTCTTATTTGCTTGAGGTTTTTTATCTCTGTCTATTTTTGAGGTAGTTGTTTTTTGTCCATCAAGAGCATTTGCAGCTTGTTTTAATTTTTCTAACGCCTTCTCTACTTCTTCTGTAGTCGCTTCTTTGTTATCTAAAACTGTTGTTGCTTCTTTTGCAGCATTTAACAAGCTATCTTTTTTATCTTTTTCTGAATATTTGAATTTATCCTCTATTTGAAGTTTTTCAACTTGTTTTAATTGCTCTATTAACTTAGACTTATCCACTTCTATTTTTACTTGTTGTTTTGAATTACCTAATGCAACTTTGGCTTCATTTAAGCTAAGCACTACTTTATTTACTTCTTCTTGAGTTGCATCTTCTTTTTCGAGAACTTTCTTAGCTGCTTCTAATGCTTTATTATATGTCTCTTTAGCTTGAATAGTTGCATTTTTATACTCTTTAGTTTCATCTAATGCCTTATCCGTCTCTATTACTTTTTGAAGTTCAACTTTATTCACTTCTACTTTTTTCTCTGTAGGAGCATTTTTTGGTGTTAATGCTACAAAGTTACTAAAACTATCAGTAGTGAACGTTAGCTTACCGTCTACATAATTAACGTTACTTACAGCTGTTAATTTCCCATCTTTTTCATGGAAGAATCTTTCTGGTGCTTTATCTAGAGTTAAAGTTACAGTTCTGTCTCCTATAATTTTTACTTCTTTCCCTACACCATCAGCTATATAGATACCAAAATATTCAATATTATATTTACTTAAATCAATTTTACCTTCTTTTAGCTCTTTTTGAATATTATTTTTCTCAATATCACTTGGTTCTGCAACAATAAATTTATAATTGCCATATAATTTATTTTCATTAAAGTCTACTACACCGTTTGTTTTAGACTCTTCTGTAGTTTCTAAATGCGCTACTTTTTCCGCAACATTAAGGACTAGTTGTTTCTTATTATGACCATCTTTTACTACTAATTCGAAGTTGTTCTCTGATGGAGTATATCCTTCTGGTGTTACTATTTGGATGACATATTTTCCATTTTCTAACTTTTTCTGGAAAGCATTTTTTCCATATAAACTCGCTCGAAGCTCTACTTTTGTTCCATCTTCAGCTATTGCATAAACTTTTGTTCCTGAAGGTGTTTTTTTATCAAAACTAACCTCCGTAGCATTTCTACTAATCTCATCCACCCTAAATTCAACCTCTTTTGTTGGTTTATCTTTAGTTATTTCAAAATCAATTTTTGATGGTGATAAAAGTTTATACTCCCCATCAACCATTACTACTTCCACACTATATTTTCCAAATGGTAGTGCTTGGTATGTACGTTTATTTCTAGTAAAGTCCTCGCCAACTACTTCTCCTTTTTCATTAGTAATTTTGTAACGTAATCTGCGTGAGTTGTTACCTGTCCCATCACCTTTTTTAACTTCAACTTCTAAACTTCCTTTCCCATTTCCTTCAACATTCGATAAATTAATGCTATCTTTATTATCAGCAAAGTCTTTCACTTCAAATGTAAGGTCTTTTAATTCCACACCTTCTGGTATTGTATAACTCCCATCTTTATTTGGTGAAATAGTATTTTTACCATAACTTAATTTTTTATAGAATACTCCACTTCCATCTTCAATTATTGGATATGGTGTAAATTTACGTGTTGCTTCATCATAATATCCACCATTAGCTCCTGTAATTTTTGGTGCTTTTCTATCTATCACTACATTAAATATTGTTTCTTGCATATCCGCACCACTTACAGCAGCACTATAAGAAACTACATATTGATACTCACCATCTGGCAATGGATTACCGTTATTATCTACACCTTTCCAGTTTGTCATAGTTAATGAAGTATATTTTCTACTTGTATTATTGAAGAAATTCTTATTACCTGAACCATTACCATTTTCATAAAGAGGATTTTTACGCGCTACATCATCTTTTGCATAAACCGATAGTTTCAGATTCTCAAAATTACGTAAGAATACTCCTCTCATACCTATTTCATCATAGTTTTCATCCCCATTTGGAGAGAAATATATCTTATCAGTGAAAAATCTCTCACCAGTATTAGGATTAATATATGCTCCAGCTAATGTTCTCTTATCTTTTTTATCCTCTTTATATGTAGTTAACACTCCTGTAAAATTCATTTCTGTTAGAGAATCCCAATTGTTAGGGCTTGAAGAATAACCATATTCATAAGTTGGTTTTTCTCCATTTTTCATAGAATAAATTGGTTTTTCTAATACAGGAAGATTTTGGAACTGCCCTTTAAATCCTACAAAAGGTATATTTGCCTTTAAAGCACTCTCTTCATCATAAAAAGTTACAAACCCTTCTAAATAATATCCATTAGTAAATACTTTTTCTAATTCTTCTTTAAAACTTGTTGCATCTACTGTAATTTCTACTTCTTTTTTACCTTTTGCAGGAACTGCCACTGTTGCCCAATCAGTTGTAGTTAACTTTTTAGGAGTCATTGTAAGTTTTCCATTCCAGTCTTCTCCTGCATCTTCCCCATAATAGTTATCTGTTGTCAAATGAGCTGCATACTGTAAAGTCTGCTCTTTTTCAGACAAGTTATGTAATACTAATTTAAAACTAAACTTATCAGCAACATTTCCCAATGATACACTACCATAATTGTTTTCACCTGTAACATAAAGATCTCCATAAGCAGCTTTGTTAGCGTCAAGTAAACCTGCACCTTGTAGACGAGGTGATTTGTAAGATGTAGTGTACGAATCTGAATAGACCATAGGATTCGCTGTACTCATTATTAAATTCTTAGCTAATCTTTGAATCTCATCAGCACTTAAATTAGAAAATCTTTCTTTTAAAACTTGTTTAACTAAAGTCACTGCACCTGCGACATGTGGTGAGGCCATACTTGTTCCACTATCTAATCCATATCTACCATCATTATAAGAAGATAAGATATCTCCTCCTGGAGCTGTAATATCTGGTTTTAAATATCCATCAACACTCATACCCCAACTTGTAGATTCATCAAATTCACCTTTTCTAGGATTTTCTTGTTTTTCCCATAAACCATTAAAACTAATTTTGTATTCTCCTTCATGTCCAGAAAGTTCATTACCAAATTTATAATAAGTTGTAACTATAGGAAAATCTTTATCTTGACCATTTAACGTCAAATTATAAATAGTATCTCCTTCATTAAAGTAAATTACTGCCCCCGCTGCACCTTGTTGTTTCGCTATTTTCACCTTATCTTCAAAACTATTCTCACCACGTTGAATTAGAGCAATTTTACCTATTAAATCTTTATTAGCATAATTTTCAACTTTACCTACTCCTACATATACATAATCATAAGCTTTTTTCTCAAATTGTTTTGTATAACTAAAAATTGGCATCTTACCATTATTAAAATCCTTATTATCTTTTAGTTGCTCAATAGTTGCAACCTCTCTATTTAAAACACTATTGCTAATATTAGCTACTGAAATTGCATCTTCAGAAACTGATGGTCTTCCTACAGTTCCATAATCTGGATTAGATGCACTAGGATTTGTTTGCCCACTAGCAAAAAATGCATTGTTCCCTGCTGCCGCAACAACGTTAACACCAGCTTTTTGCGCTACTTCCAAAGCTTTAACTAATCCATCACCTACTTCAACTACTGAACCAGCTGGAGACCCTAGACTTAAGTTTATTGTGTCTGCACCTAGTTTTATAGCATCCTCTATAGCTTTAGTATAAATATACGATTCTGTTCCAGCGTTTTTAGTTTCTGAGAATACACGCATAAATATCAACTGTGCTTCTGGGGCAACGCCTGTTACATAATCACCATTTGTAAATTTATCTTTTGGATTTCCTACTGCCGTTCCTGCAACATGCATACCATGTGATTTATAAGCACTTTGTTTAATGTCGTTATTCCAATCATTATAGTTAAAAGCAAATGGTAATTTCTCACTATACCATTTCCCATAATCTATTCCTGCTTCTTTTTTTATTTTTTCTATTTCATCTTTAGTTTTATACTTAGACCTAGAGTTGTCTGAAAGTCTCAATACTGGATGATTTGGATCAAGACCCGAATCAAGCACTGCAATTACCCTTCCTTGTCCTCGATACCCTTTATCCCAAAGAGGTTGTATATTAATAAGATTATAACTATCTAAAGCTTTTGAAAAATTATTACCCTCAACATCTTTCTTTTCCTCTTTATTTACTTCATCTGCTGGTTTGTTATAGCTAACACTTATCTCAACGGTATCTACAAAATCTAATTCTTGAATCTTTTTTGCATTTGAAAATGTAGTCTCTAATGCAAAGCCATTCATCAAGGTATCATACTCAAATAGCTTTTTATAATCAATACCTTTATTTTTAATTTCTTTTAACGCCTTTTTTCTAGGTTCTTTTGTAGATTCCCCTACTTCTTTTACTCCCTCTTTTGTTTTCAGCTTATCAGGGTTAATATCACCTTTTAATTTGACAATGATTTTCACCTTTTCATCATTTTTAAATTTATGCTCTTCTGACTTTGAAACATTAGATAATACCGGCTTATTTGAGTCAGTTTTTGCATGAACTATTTTTAGGTTAACATTGTTAGTTAATAAATTTGCATTCCCTAGTAGCAAAGATAAACTCATTATGCTAGCTACTGTCTTCTTTGGAAATCTCATATTATAATTCCTCCTGTTTTTTATTACATTTCTATATTTTAACGTAAAAAATCAGAAAAATCAATGCAATATTCAGAAATAAATTCTATAAATAAAAAAAAGTAAAGAGAATATTCTTTACTTTTTTATTTATATTATGATTTATCTCCAAAAGACTGCTCTACT
>CAURKK010000090.1:0-5749 GCA_963525505.1 uncultured Gemella sp. | reverse complement strand
TCATAAATATTATCCATGTCAGATAGACAAATACCATAGTAAACATCCATTTAAACAGTGCTGGTATCTTTTTATACCAAGCCTTCTCTCTAAATGCACGTTCTATCATGATTAACAAGCCATGAGCTACACCCCAAATAACAAAATTAAACGTTGAACCGTGCCAAATACCAGTGATTAAAAATACTACAAATAGATTTATATAGACGTGTTTTCTATTCCCCCCTAACGGGATATAAATATATTCTCTAAACCACGTCCCTAAGGAAATATGCCACCTTCTCCAAAATTCACCTATCGAAGTTGATGTATATGGATAATTAAAGTTTTCCTTAAAATCAAATCCGAATATTCTACTAATACCTATAGCTATATCTGAATACCCTGAAAAATCGTAATAAATCTGTAAGAAGTAACATAACGCTCCTAAAAAAGCTGTTGGTGAATCTATTCCTAACTGTGTATTTTCATTAATACTTTGAACTACTGTTCCTAGTGAATCGGCTATAATAGATTTTTTTGCAAAACCTATCATTACTCTATTCATTCCACTAAAAAATAAATCTACAGATACTTTTCTATTATAAATTTGACTAGAAAAATCTTTCCACAATACTATTGGCCCAGAAGCTACTTTTGGGAAAAATGTGAAAAATAGAAACACATCTACTAAACTTCCTCTTTCTGTCTCTCCTTTATAAATGTCGACCAAATACGATAATGCCTCAAACATAATAAAAGATAAGCCCAATGGAATTACTATACTTAATATCCCTGTACCGCTTTGGAATAATTCTAATATAAATGTTATATATTTATAATAAGATAAAGTCAATACCACAAATAACAACGATAATATAAAAAAACTTCTCTTTGTGCTTTTGGCATTTATGTAACCTAATATCCTACCAGAAAAATAAATAATAATTATAAATAATATCAAATATATCGTTGTTCTCAACCCCGATACCATATAAAATGATAAACTAAATAATATTAGTACTAAATTATTCAATTGATTTTTACCAATAAAATTAAATAGATAATAAACTATTATCACTATTGGCAAGAAGAAAAATAAAAATCCTGCACTTGTAAACGGCATAGTAATTTCCTTTCTGTAGACATTAGTCTTCTAATAATTTTTTAAACTCTTGAATCTGTTTTTCTAAAGATAATTCCTTAAGAAACTCCGTTACCTCTTCATCACATCCTTGAGTTTTTTCAACATACCCTATTATTTCTTTTATCGCCTGTTCATCATCATAAATTATCTTCCCAAATTTTCCATTTTGTGAAAGTTCTTCTGCCCCTCCTACATCGGTTGAAACAAAAGGCACATTTAATGATAACGCCTCTACATATACTCCTGGAAAACCTTCCTGTTTCGACATCGAAACAAGACATTTCATATTTTTTAGATATTTATATGGATTCACTTGATAGCCTAAAAAGTGAACATATTCCGACAAATTATATTGTTCCACTCTTAATTTCAGAGTTTCCTCCAATTCCCCCGATCCAATATAATACATGTGATATTTATAACCTTTTTCATGTAATGTTTTAATCAAAGCTAACGTTCTGTCCGAGCCTTTTTTTAGCTCTATTCTCCCTATAGAACAAATAGAGTTTTCATAAATATTAACGTCCATTTTTTCTCTAGATTTATTTAATATATCATCAAAATCATAACCATTATATATTCGACTTATTTTCCCTCTTTGTTCGGGATATAAATCTACTATGGATTGCTCCGTTTTATTTGAAATTGCTACAATTTTTATCGCATCTGAAAAATACTTCCTAAATCTATCTCTACGCCAAGTATTAGAAAAATCCTCTATACTTCCATGAACCCAATATATTTTTTTTATATTTCTTTTTGAGAATGGAATGTCAGGATACATAACCTCAAACATAATTTCAATATCATAATCATCTTTCTTAATTAGATATTTTCTCAATATATTTGGGAGTCTTTTTCCTATTTGGTCTAATATTAGGCGCATAAGATGTGGATATTTTTCATTATTATAATTTTTTATTACAGAAATACCTTTTGGGAGTCTTTCAAACCCTTTACTCCCCCTATCAATTTCTACTATATCTATCTGGTATTCAGAAAAATCACCATTGTTCAAAATATTAGAAAGAATTTTCTCTGCTCCCCCGCCTTTAGAATACGAAGGAATAACTATTAATACTCTTTTCATTACTTTCACCCTTTATAAATTAATCGTTACTCTCATACTTCTTATATTTAGACAATATAAATTTGTATAACCTTTCATTAATACCTAATAACAAAACAGCTATCTTTAGATTTTTAGGTGCCTTTTTATTAGTTATAATTTTGAAACGAATATCTTTCAGTTTCTCCCTTAATATTTTATACTCGTTTTTCTTTTTATAATTATCTGTCACTATTAACTGATTAAATATAGATATATAAGCAAACGTTAATCTAACTAATAATTGCTCTCTATATATCGGAAAATTAGATAAGGTATAGTTACATATTTTCTCCATTATCTCTATATAGTTCATATCTTTTGAACTAAACGGTCGTGTAGTTATACTATTCTCTCTTATATAGTAATAATAGTAATTTCCGCTTATAAGAGTATATTTATCAACATTATTTAGTAACTCTAGAGTATAAAAAGCATCCTCGTAAATCTTTCCAATCGGGAATTTTATTTTCTTTGCTAAATCCCTATGAATTAGCTTACACCACGCCGATCCATATAATCGTCTATTTTCTAAATACTCTTTTAAATATCCCTGTTTGTCTAAAATTAAGAAATAATCTTCCCCTTCATAGTGTGGTCTTAATGTATTTTTATAAACTCTTGTCAAACCACATTCTACAATCAGTGTCCCTGATTTTTTTATAGCTTCATATAATTTTTCGTACATGCTTTCATGAATATAATCATCACTATCTACAAAGCCTATATATTCACCATTTGCTCTTTCAACCCCATAATTACGTGCATCTGATAATCCACCATTCTCTTTATGGTAAACTTTTATTCTATCATCTTCTTTAGCAAGTTCATCACATAGTTGCCCGCACTTGTCCGGAGAACCGTCATCTACCAAAATAATTTCTAAATTCGTATACGTTTGCTTTAGAATGGATTTTACACACTTTTCTAAATACTTCTCCACTTTATATACTGGAACTATTATACTTATTAATTCATTATTCATTAAATCCACCTAATTTCCTGCTAAAGTATTTTTATATCTCAATAACACTTTCCTATATATATTTATATTAAGCTTGATTAATATTATACTAAGTTTTCTGTTACGAGTTATATATTTATTATTTAATAACTTCTTGTAATTCTCTTTAAAATAATTTATTATCTGTAGATAAAAAGTATTATTTTTGAAATTTTCTTCTAATAATATGCTATTTAAAACTGAAAAATATGCGTACATTTTACGGCAATCCGCTGCTTCTTTCAAACTAGGATAATTTCGATAAACATTTACGTGAAATTTCTCTACTATCTCTATAAGATCGAATATTCTAGGATTAAACTTTGCATTTGTTATGCTGTTTTCTCTCATCAAATAGTTATAGCAAGCATTATCCATCAAAACATACTTATCAGCGATACCTATTAAGTCATACGCATAATAAGTGTCCTCATATAATTTTCCAACAGGAAATTCTATTTTTTTAGCAATATTTGTCTTGATTAATCGTACACATGCTGAGCCAAAAATTTTTTCTATTTTCAGGTATTCTTCTAAATACTCTTGTTTTGTACAAACTTGATAATATCTTTTATCAGTAAACAATTCTACTCTTTCTGGATACACAATCTTAAGATTGCATTCTGCAACATCGGCAGCTTCTTTTGTTATAGCCTCATATAATTTTTCATACATTTCTGCATCTATATAATCATCACTATCCACAAATCCTACATAACTCCCAGTTGCTCTCTCCACTCCGTAGTTCCTCGCATCTGATAAACCACCATTTTCTTTATGATAGACCTTTATTCTATTATCTAGCTTCTCTAATTCATCACATATTTCTCCGCTACTATCTGTAGCACCATCATCTACCAAAATTATTTCTAAATTTTTATATGTTTGATTAACTATCGAATCTACACATTTTTTTAAATATTGCTCAACATTATAGACTGGGACTATTACACTTATCAATTCTCTAGTCAACATTTTTTCTCCTTGTGTAAATCTTCTCTTTATCAACTATTTTTTGTAGTAGCTCTACTCACCTACTACCTCCGCTATTACTTCTTTAAAGTTTTCTACAATAACTTCTATATCCTCATCACTAAGACGTGTATGCAATGGTAATGTCACTTCGTTAACATAATATGAATAAGCATTTGGATAATCATTTATATCGAAACCTAAATTTTTATAAGCTGTAAGAAGCGGTAATGGTTTATAGTGAACATTACAACTAATTCCACGTTCTGCCATTTCCGTAATAATTTTCCCACGTTGCTCAAATGTTGCACCTTCTACATGTGTAATATATAAATGGTTTGAACTTTTGTGGTCTTTTGTATTATGAACTAACGGTTTTACTTTGCTTCCTTTGAAACCTTCGTTATATTTTTCAACAAGTTCTAAACGACGTGCTAATAGTTTAGGATAACGATCCAGTTGAACTAAGCCAATAGATGCCATAATATCTGTCATATTACATTTATAACCTGGGATAATAATATCGTACTCCCAAGAACCTGCTTTCGTTTTTGCCAATGCATCTTTTGTTTGACCATGAAGTGAGAAAATTTGGAATTCTCTGTATAGTTCTTCATTGTCAAAGTTTGGATTTTCACGCCATGTAACACTTCCACCTTCTGCTGTTGTGAAGTTTTTCACCGCATGGAATGAGAATGTTGTAAAATCTGCGACAGCTCCAATTTTTAAACCTTTATACTCACTGCCCAAAGCGTGTGCCCCATCAGCAATAACAGCAACACGCCCAAGTTTTTCTTGATAAATGCTGTTTGCTTCAAATAACTCTTTTTTACTTTCTACTACTTCGAAAATTTTATCGTAATCACATGGAATACCCGCAAGATCCACCGGAATAACCGCTTTTGTTCTTGGTGTTATTGCATCAGCAAGTTTAGAATAATCCATCTCTGCACTATCAGTTTGAATATCAACCATAACAGCTTTTGCCCCTACATGATAAATGACACTACAAGATGCTGTATAAGTTAGAGCTGGAACGATTACTTCATCTCCTTTTCCTATACCTAGCACACGTAAAACAAGTTCTAATGCAGCAGTCGCTGAATTTAAGCATACTGTTTTAGGTGTTGTAGTATATTCTGATAGTCTTTTTTCTAATTCTTTTGTTTTAGGTCCTGTTGTTATCCAACCAGATTTTAAAGTATCTACTACTTCATTTATTTCTTCTTCTGTAATATCTGGTGGTGAAAAAGGAATATTGTATTTTTTCATTTTGACTCCTAATCTTTTAATATTTATTAAACTTCCTTTTTTATATTATCCCTTTATTATACTCTAATTTCAGAAAAATTTCAGCTATCACGACAAAAAAACACAAAAGAATAGCATAAAAGTTCCTCTTGTGTCGTTATATTTGGATTGTTAAAGTTAATTTTCATATAGTAGTGCACCATCAAATTAACCTTGTTCTACTACTTTATGACTGCTAACGCTGTTTGTATCATTATTTTTATATCATTTATTATGCTAAAGTTCTTGA
>CAURKK010000089.1:0-5749 GCA_963525505.1 uncultured Gemella sp. | reverse complement strand
TAAACGAAGTAGACCACGTTAACCGTATCGTCTACGACATTACAAGTAAACCACCTGCAACCGTTGAGTGGGAATAGAGTTAATGAGCTAAAAAAGCCCTAGAAATCAATATTTCTAAGGCTTTTTATTTTGCTTTAACAACAATTTAACAACAAAAACTATTTTTCAGTATTTAAACCTAATATCTTTTTAACCCTTTTGGTACTTTCTATATACATACCTTTCTTAGAGTCGCTAACAATTCTAGCATAATCTTCATTATCTTCACACAATTCATAAACACGGTAAAAATCATTATTATATTCAAACTCACCAATAACATTTTCTTTTTTCATTATACTGCTCCCTTGTATATGAATTATAACTAATAATACGGTAAACTTCAATAGTTTACCGTAGGAATCTAAAGTTTAATCGGACAGACTTCGCTAGTCAGACAAAACTTTAGATTGAAAATTTTTAGTATGCTGATTGCCATTAAATTTACTTTTTCTGATATTATTATCACTCACCACTACTTTCCCAGTCATTCTAGTAGCTACTTCTTTCATAGCATTTGGTCTTAAATGAGAGTACGTTCCAAGTGTTGTCTTAATATCAGCATGTCCTAGACGATTTTGCATTTCTAAATCATTCATTCCCAGTGAGAGCATAAAGCTGGCATGAGAGTGTCTTAAATCGTGGATCCTTATTGATTTTATTTTTGCGTAATCACTATGAGATTTTAGAACACGTTTAAGAGTTGATTTCACCAATGGACAATCTGCTATGGAAAATACAAATTTACATTCCCCTATTTGAGATTGTGCTTTCTTCCAATATTTCAAATGTTCTAATGTATCATCATCAAGATACAAAAGCCTAACACCTGATATAGATTTTGTATCGGTAAGGTACCACTCTTTTTGGCTTTTATAATACATGGAACAGTCTATTAAAACAGTACCTTTTTCAAAGTCAATTTTCGACCATTCAATAGCCTGTAATTCACTTGTTCTAACTCCAGTCATAAAGAAAAACCAAAATGTAGTAAAATACAATAATTCATAGATATTAGATTTATCAAATGTACTAATAAATAGCTGAAATTCTTCCACCGTCCAAAAATCAACTTTAGGGCGGTCTTTCTTTACGTTTCCCACCGTTTTAGCAACATTACTTGATAACATACCTAGTTTAACTGCTAAATCAAAGACTTGTTGTAAGATTTGATGAACAGAACGAATATAATTATTAGACAACCCCTCTATAAACATTGAATTTTGCCATTGCTTAACATGAGGAGCTTGAATATCCGATAACTTCATATTCTCAAAATATGACAGTCTTTTAAATTTTGATTGTGTCATATCAAAAGTACGTTTTCTTACTTGGCTTTTATAGTCTGGTATAAAATAATCATCAAGAAACTTTTTAAAGGTCATTGTGCTATTAACGGTTATAGAACCTTTACCAAAGTCAGCAAGCATACGTAAGCGCCACTCTTGAGCTTCCTTTTGCGTTTTAAAGCCATTTTTAAACTTTTGTATCCTTTTACCAGTCTGAACATCAAATCCTAGAGAAACAGTCGCTCTATACGTCCCATTTCCCATAGAATAGATACTAGATATTTTAGGCATTCTCTTTTTCTTCCAAATCTACTAAACTGGCTTCATCTATTTTAACACCCAAGATTTCTTCTACCGTTTCAAGTGGTACACGTCCTAAACCTTTACTTTCATACCATGATAGACCTTGACTTGCTAATTTTGCTTTAGCCTGTTTTACTAACATCATAGCTTGCCAACTTGAAAATCCTAATTTCATTAAATCTTTTTTTACAACAAACATACTTTTTTCCCTTTCTTTATGTTATAATTATTTTGGTTTTTTATTTTGATGTGTGATTGATTTTCACGCATCTTTTTTTTGCATCTATTCCATAAATTCCTATCATTCAGGAACATATAGATGTTATCTATTTCTCGCCTTACTGGTATACACTTCCCAAAGCGTACTATACGAAAGTCAGTATCTAACCGTTCGTCAAAGAACATCACAATTTTTTTAGCCATTTGTCACGTCCTTTGCTTTTTTAGGTAATATTCTAGGATAGATACAATCTTCAAGCAATTTACGAATAAAATCGTCTTTATCATCTGAACAAAATATATCTTCATATTTGAAATTCAAAACAGCCATAGAACCATCTTTTTTCTGATAAAAATCAACTCCCCTACGTTTCACAACTTCAGAAATATTATATAAACGATTTTCATCCGACCCATGCTTATAGGTTACATCTAATAAAAAGTTAATTCTCCTAAGAAACTGGTTTAAATCCTCTTCCTTAATTTCTCCAAAAAATAATTTTGGAGACTTATAAACGGGCATAATAATCAATCTTGGGACTACCCTTTTATTTTGATAGCGTGCCGACATTCTAGCAGAATTAAGGGGATCAAATAATTTTAGCCAATCACTTGGAGACATATTATTTTCCCTTAAATCGTCTAATAATAAGATTTCTTCACCAAAATAATCATCAAAAGGGTTAGCAGAAGAAGCTGAATAGATATCCCCTCGCAAGCCTATTTCATTTAATTTACCTTGAACTTGTAAGGCTATTTCTCTAGATAAAGTCGACTTCCCAACTTCCGATTCTCCTTGTATATAAAGTACAGTTAATTGATATTCCCCAAGTTCCAAACTTTTCAAACGTAAGAAAGCCTGACGTTCTCCATAAAAATTAAATCGTTCCCTAAATTTCTGCTGGTTATTTCCAAAGAGAAAAGCCAGATTGTCGTCTTCCATGACATCATTATAGGTCAACTCTCCCAGCTGAACTTTAGACAATACCAAGTCTAGACTTTCATCTGATTTTTCACGCTTTTTAGTAGCTGCATACTTCTCAAAATCTTCTTTATTCTGATTGATGAAAGCTTCATAATCAAGCGTATCAAATGTTTCTACATCACTAGCAGGATACTGATATTTATCTTTATCCTTGGCATGGATAAGATAAGCTAAAGCGTTAATACGTGTATAACCCCTACCCCCTTTTGATTTTGGAGTTTCTACACGTTCTTTTTCAACTCCTAGAGCAAGGGCAACTTTAGACAAATCCATACGTTTTGGAAAATCAATATAACCATGAATATGAGGTTCAACCAATTTAGTTCCAAAGGAAATATCTTTATCATGGACGATAAAAGCAACTTCCACAAATTCCTCTTCTTCGACCAATTCACGGATACGGTCAAAGATTAATCTAAAAATCTTTGTCTTATTCTCTTCCCAGTTTTCAAATAATTTCTTGTCCGATACAGCCCAATCCCAAAAATCTGGCTTGAGTTGTTGTTCAAATAGAAAACGCCTGTTTTGTATTCTTTTTACCATTCTTTACTCTCTTCAAATCATGACACAATTTTGCATAAATTATCTTCGAAATCGTTTTTTTATTCTTCCATCTTGAGTATATACTCCATTTTTTTGAGAATAAACTCAAGTATATACTCAAGAATAAACTCAAGAAAAACCCTTAATTTTTTGGCATTTTTGTTTCCCTAACGCTACGCTGACACCTGCGGTACTGTCCACGGAAAGCTTGCCAATCAAGGGATTACCCTTGGTTTGCACCATTCTATCGTCAAGTCCTAGAATGGCGCCCGCGCATAGGTTTGAGTATATGAGTATATACTTCCTCAAAAAACTCTTGTGACTAAAATTTCTGCATATTTAGGTAGCTTGGTTGCATTGCCCTATCGGAACAAGTCAGCCAACTAGTGCCCGCTGATACCCGCAACCGCGCAGGGCAAAAGCCCCTTTTGCGGTTGCTATCAGCTACTAGTTAGCTCACTTGTAAACCGACAGGAGCAAGGCGGCCAGCTCCCATCATATACAGAAATTTTAGACCTACATAGCAAGTTTTAGCCCAGAGGCTACCAGTTTGACGGCTTTATATCCTGCATTTCGACCCTCAACCCAGTCCGCTTTGACCTGCACATCTAGCAACTCAACGAATAGAGAGCCACCAAACTCAATAGTTTCTTCAATCTCCTCAAAACTGCCATGAACTTCAATCTTAATGGCCTTAACGTCCTCTTGGTCAATTAAGCCATCATTTACAGCCTTAGCGGTTCGCTCATCAATCCCCTCTAAAATATAATGGCTCAAAATGTCCGTTTGTTTACCGTCTTTGAACTTCTTACTTGGTCGAGCTTTGGAAAAATCTACTTGAATTTTCTTAGGAATATCAAATTGAGAGCTTTCAAGTGCTACTTCTTTAAGTGAAAGAGGTGAAGTTAGTTTAATTTTTTTATTTGCCATTTTTTATATTTCCTTTTCTATTTTTTTAATTTAGAGAAGAACCCTTTACCCTGCTTTTCTTCTAGGGCTTCAAGTCGTTCTTCTAGCTTTTGTAATCTTCTAATATCGTTTTTCAAAGAAATAATCTGAAAGGCTGTATTTTTGTTACTTTCTTTCTGCTTTTCTTGAAATTTTTTCAATTCAGACACATCTAGTTTTAGTGCCCTTTCTTCAGCACTTTTTAGATCGCCCCATACAGCAGTTACAGCTTCAGTCATGTTTTTTGTTTCATCAATTCGCTTAGAAAGTTTGATAAACTTTTCAAACTCTTCTTCAGTAAATTGATAATGGTCTTTTACGTGCTTACGTGTGACCTTTATTTTGACTTTCTTAAACTCGTAACCTGATAAGCGTTCTATACTTATCCGCCATTTCTTAACAGCGCTGTAGGACTTGCCAGTGGCTTCCATGATGTCTTTATACTCGTAATAATCTTTATAGGCCATCTCCTTTTCTCTTTTCCGTATATGTGATATAATTTAGATAGATTTATTTTATTGAGCCTTTGAGGATTTTTTTCTTCAAAGACTTTTTTATACAATCATAGACAGTTACCCCCAATTCTTGTCAAACATTGTATAGTTTGATATAATTAGTTTAGTTCTTTTTGAGAACAAAATCATTGTACCATTTAGGAACATTTCTTGTCAAGAGAAAAGTTCTTTTTAAGAACAAAGGAGACGATATGACCTCATTTTCAGAAAGATTAAAAGAATTACGTAAAAAAAATAGCCTAACTCAACAAGAATTGGCTGATAAAGTTGGAACTAACAGGGTTAATGTAACAAAATGGGAAACAGGAAGAACCGAACCAACTCTCGAAAATATAGTGAAACTATCAAAAATACTAGATACTACAACAGATGAACTATTAGGTAAGAATATAAATTTTGGAGATACAATTTTAAACAAGAAATATAAATATGATTTAAGTGTCCTAAAAGAGTCCGATATTCAAAATCTTTATGATTTAAAAATCACATTAGCATTTGATTTACTAGATGAATCTTTAAATCCAACAAAACTTAAAGAAATACTGATGGAAAAAAATAAACTTAATAAAGAAGAAGAGTCAATTTTAGATACTATACTAGCTGAAGCAAAAGAATTTGCTGATGATGTTAACGAATTTTACAAATTCAAAAAGTCTAATAAAAAATTCAAATGGCCTTGGCAAAAAAATAACAACAATTTAACAACAAAAGACTCAAATAATATCAAATAGTACTCATTGATTGTATTATCAATCACTATTAAATCAACTATCCTAAATAGTCAATATCTGACTTTTAGTGAGTGGGAATAGAGTTAATAAGTTAAAAAGCCCTAGAAATCAATATTTCTAAGGCTTTTTATTTTGCATTAACAACAAATACTAAAATTCTTCCTCTAAACTATACTC
>CAURKK010000088.1:0-5883 GCA_963525505.1 uncultured Gemella sp. | reverse complement strand
TTCATAAACTATCTGCTATACTAGGCACAATCATTATGGGCATCGGATCCTTTATTACCTGTCTAGCCACAAGTGAAAGCACCATTACCCTTGGTAACGGCATGCTCGTGGTAAGCATTATTATGATGGGATTTGGATATTCGAAATGGCAGCCGTAATTAACTAATATAAAAGTTCCTCATCCTCATATTATAAAAAGAACCTTCCTTTTATAACAGTAAAGTTAATAAAGAAAGGCTCTTTTTAAAGTAAACTCTTAGCAACTAAAAAGTAGTCATAAATCTAATTATTAATATAAAAGGACTTGTAAAATGTTAGAAAAATATTCTGAACTTACAGCCGGTATGGACTTCAACGAGACAGCACTAATAGTAGGGAATGGTGCTAGTATATCACTATCAAATAGTTTTAATTATAATAACCTATTTTTAAAAGCTGAGGAACTAGGATACCTATCACCTGAAATTGCAAGAATATTCTCCCAAATTGGTACCTCAAATTTTGAGGCTATTTTAAATCAACTGGATATAACACAAAAAATAAATAATGCACTTTCTCTACCTGATATTTTAATATCGCAACTGCCCATAATTAATAATGCTATTTCTACATCTAGTAAGCAGATAAAAACTGCCTTAATAGAAACTATTAGAAGTGTACATCCTAATTATACCGAACTATCAATAACACAGGACGAATCTAATGGTATATTAAAGCTCAATAAGTTTTTAAATCAATTCGACTACATCATTAACCTTAATTATGATTTGTTAGTATATTATATTATTCTTTCAAATAAGACAGATTTCATAGACTCTTTCCGAAATGCTAGTACAAGTAGACATAATTTAGCTTTTAATGAAGATGTTATAAATACAAGATATAGCTATAAAACCAAGTTATATTATCCCCATGGTAATATTGTACTTTGTGTAGATTCCAATGGAGAGGAGCAAAAAATTCGTTGCTCTGAAGGCAATACACTTTTACAAGAAATTTTAAATATTTGGGAAAGTACAGCGCAACTTTATCCACTATTCATTTGTGAAGGTTCGTCTAATGAAAAAGTAAAGGGTATATATAAAAATTACTATTTAACATATGTATATAAAAAAATCCTACCAAATCTCCCCAAAAATATTGTGTGTTATGGCTGGTCACTAAGTGAAAATGATGAACACATTTTAAAACAAATACTAAAAGATAGTAGTGAGCCCTTTAAGATATTTATTTCTATTCACAAAGGACACAAAGAAGATTATATAATAAATGCTGAATGTACCAAGATAATTGAGAGAATTACTAATATAAATAATAATACTGATATACACTTCTTTAATGCTGATGACGAAGGATGCTGGCTAAACTATAATTCTGACTAAAAATAATAAAATACTTAATACAAAGGTATGCGATGATATAACCTTTCGTATTGATTTTATAATTAATAGAAATAATAAGTTACTATTGTTATCAGTATTTGAATGTAAACCTAGAAATTAGATAAAATCCTTATCATTAACTCTAAATCTTTATCTAATGGTACCTTTATAATATCAGGCATTTGCACTAAACTTAATGTCGCTCCACTAATACTAGCTAACCCAACTGATAGCAATCGCAAATAAATTCCTCTATCAATCTCTATCGAGTTTAAAGGTGTAGCGTTATCCTCTTTTTTGATTTTCCCATTTTGGGCTTGTTTATAGTCTTGAGTCAAATCTAGATCTGTATTATATTCCGACACTTCAAAATTAGAGGCTAATAAGGTTTCTACATCTTGAACTAGTAAAAATTCGAGTGCATTAACAAAAATACAAAATCGTTTCCACTCTAATTTTTCTTCGATATACCATTTAAATAGTATCCCCATCCATTCAGCCTTTTTATCTTCATTGAATGAGTCAATTTTAATCATAAGCCATTTTATATGTTCTAATCGTACCTCATCATTGTTAAGATATTTTTTCTTATACAATTTTCTGAAAGATAAAACAGCCTTCTCATCATTTGAAGTAACAGCCTTAATAAATCGATCTAATTTTATTAAAAAAATCTCATTAGGTATATCTTTTATGCATTTAGCTGTTTCTTTAATAGAGCTTAAGATTGGAATCCCACCAGTAGCAGTCAAATCCAGAACACAAAGAGTTAAATCAATTATTTTCTCGGCTTTATTATCACTCAATTTATCTTCTTCCCCATACCACATATCTTCATCTAATATAAGTTATCCTCCTTCATTGGCCGCATATTATAAAGTATTGGATACATTTTCTTAATCTATATAACATTATTAGAACTAGAACTTAAAACCTGTATTGCACTTTTTAAATCATGAACTAAACAGTCTAAATTGAATTTCATAATCGCTCCATATTTTTCTTTTTCTATCTTACTTTTAACTATTACCAGTATTTCTTCTAAATAGGGTTTATCAGCCCCTAAAAATTGGCCGATATTAAGTATCTGCAAATACACTGTTCGAATTATACCTCGAAAAGAATGTATGTCATATTCACTTGCACTCATAAAATATCCTTTTAACTCATCTATTGTGCCTAGATATTTGGCGAATTCTTTGGCATTATAATACTCATTTATATTAGAATGTATATATTTTAATAGCTCCATATTTGACATATGATTGCTAGATAAATACTTAAATAAATTTAATTTTTCCAACCGTTGTCTATAATTCTCATCAGCAATTTTAACTAAAGGACTAATAAGCTCTTCATATGTTTTATAAACACTATCATCTTTATTTTGTTGTAACAATATATCTCTGGTTATTTCATTGTCACTATAAAATGCTATTTTAATGTCCTCAACAAAGCTTTCAAAATCATATTGTAACGTTGTATAGTGCTTTATCGATGCAACACGCCATAAAATTTGTCTAAGCATTGAGGTTTTATATTTATAATTTTTTACTTCATCCTTTAATTGATTTAACCATTCGCAAACTTGCTCATCACAATATTGAGTCCAGTCTGCTAAATGATTAAATGCCAAAAAAGCATCTTCATATAGCTTCAATTCATTTTCATAAGCATTTCTTAACAACTGATTATCTAAATATGAACTATTAATATAAATATCTATAAATTTAAACCCCCATATTATATTCTCAGGTGTATCCTGATCATCTAATCTAGAAATAAATCCAAAATCATCGTTTCTCCAATCAATCTCTACTTTAGGATTAATTTTATATTGTATAGCTCTTAAGACAATGTATTTTAAGAATTTATTATACAGTTCACTATATTCTAGAAAAGACTTAGCTTCCAAGTTATAAATTTCTCTCAATAAATTAACTAAAACTACTAACACAAATTGTAGAGTCCTAATATTATTAGGCTGTCGTCTAAAAATTTCCTCTAATATAATTTTTTTATTACTTGATATATATTCCCTGATATCTTTTTCTTCATATTCATTTACTAACTCATCAAAAATATTAGCTATTTCATAAGAAAATGCAAGGGTACAATAAACAGCCTTCTCTTTCTCTATTTTATAATTGTCATTTTCTAAATCTTTCTCCAAAATTTTACTCTCATTTGCAACAGTAATTACAGGAATCCCCCTATTCTCTGTCAACTTATTTATAAAGCCCCATAACTCAGTAGCAGATAATTCACAACGTTCAATATCATCAAATACAAAAATACAATTCTCTAATTGTACAAGATCACTCTTATGTATTAATTCGGCTAAATTTATCTTTACTGGTATTCCAATAGCACTCGTATCAATTGTACTAGAAACAGAATTAAATAGTCGTTCACAAATATTTTTTGTTTTTCGTGCCTTATTAGACTCTCCTAAATATTGATTAATAAAAATTTCGTCGTAGAATGAAGTTTTAAAGTCAACTAAATTATTAATCCCATATAAGGAAAATACTATATAGTTTTTATTATCTAAAATTCCATTTTTACGTAAATATTCTTTTACACTATTTTTTACAAAATAACTTTTGCCACATCCCCATTCGCCAGTAATCATCAAGGCTTGGTTAATGCTACGATTCTGAATATAATCCTTAATTACTGATAATATTTGTTGATCATTCATAGGTCTCTCCAAAAATCATAATGCTATAAATAAAAGCTCTACATAAGTATAAACTTTTATTGTAGAGCTTTTTATAATAATTAATTTTTCCAAAATATCTTATTGAGCTAGAGATTCTCTATATTCTTCTGCAGCCGCATCATAAGTCCATTGTACAGTTGCATTATGATGTTCTGTCACAACTTTTTCAATTTTATCAAGTGGAATAGAGAAAAATTCTTTTCTATGATTTACTTTATTTACCTCATATTCTCTAAAGGTGTTATGTAAAATTGATTCTAAGGTAGGTGCATCATCTGAAAAGATTAATGCATGAACATCAAATTCAAATGGGACAGATGCACTACTTAATTCCTTAATTCTATCCATAGGTTCAAGACGTCTAGTCATACCAATTTTAAAAATATTTTCCCCAAATGAGCCAATATTAGAGATAATATAAACAAAACCAGCACGTGTATTCTTTTCTCGATTTAATACATCAGATTTAACAGTTTCAAGCTCAGAAAGTTTTTCTTCACATTCTTTAATCTTATCAATGTATAAGGTCTTTTCTACTTCATTATCAGTCTTTTGTAAATATTTCATTAGCTTAGAAATTTCATTTTTAAATTGAGTTTCATCTTTCTCAATTTTTGCTTTTTCACGTTCAATTTCACGACGGACTTTTTCTTCTTCTTTTAATTGTTCTTGTATAATTCTCTTTTGTTCTCGCTCATCCTCTAACTTTTCTTGATATGCGTGAGCTGTAATTAATTGTTGTAACTTATTTTCAAGAAAATCTTTTGTAATTTGTACTCCATCAGATTTATAAATTTTATTTAGAGTTTCATAGGATCTTAGGATTTTACTCCTCATAGTATCAATATTTTTAAGTGTAACATTCGATATAGCTAAATCACATTCAGCATTAAATGAACGTAAAATCTGACGTATTTGATTATTTACAAACTTTTTATCATCGTTAATAAGCGCATCTACAGCTGTATTATTTTTTACTAATTCAGCTTCTTCTAACTTATATTTAGATAATATATTTTTTAGTTCCTGAGATGTAGCAAGTTCAAGTCCTTCCGTATCTATATTAACTACTGTTACTAAAGGCTCTAGATTTTCAACCTCTAGCTTTTTATTTTTTAGTTCCTTTTTAACTTTTGATATTTCAGAGGACAACTGATTAAGCTCAGTACTCTTTTCACTAATACGTGCTTCAATATCATGCTCTATTTTGGCCTTTTCTCTTTCAATAGTCTCTTCCAATGTAGCCAATTTTGATTGATTGGCTTCTATATTCTGAATAAGAGTTTGATTCAAAATATGCTCTTTGTAAATTTCATTTTCAACCATCGCCCATCGATGATATCTAGCAAGTAACAATATTGCAACCCCAATAAGCATAATCGGCCAAACTACACTAATGGCAGCCATTAAGAAAACAGCAATATCTCCTACAATAAATCTTTTTTCTCCATTATTATCCATAATATTTCCCCCAAAATACCAATAAATAATACAAAATTGTAGATAAGAAGTAATCCCTGCATCAATATAATTTTATGTATATTATATCACAAATTATGCAAATAATGAAAAACATATGAAAATAGAGCCACCTTATATAAGGTAGCTCTATTGAGGTGCCATATGTAACTTATTTTCAATAATTCATCTGCTCCCGCAGTTTCATTTATTTTCTTATACGCCTATCCTCCTTTTCCAGATTTCTCTCCACCCTCCTACTTCTACTTTCACCATCCAACGAATTATCTCGTTAGGTCTCTCCAGGCGATAAATAGT
>CAURKK010000087.1:0-5888 GCA_963525505.1 uncultured Gemella sp. | reverse complement strand
AGTAAAAATCAAGTTAAAGATGGAATTACAGAAATTTTACGTAAAGAGAATTACGCAAAAGGTATAGTAGTAAAAAAAGATGAAGAAAAACTTGTAATTGATTTATACATTATCGTTATGTATGGAACTAAGATTTCAGAAATAGCAAACAATGTACAATCATCAGTTAAATATCAAATAGAAAAAACTCTAGGTGTTAAGGTAAATGAAGTAAACATTTATATTCAAGGCATCAAGGTAAATAAATAGGAGGAAAGATAGTGGAGAAAATTAACGGACTCGTTTTAGCTGAAATGATCGATCTAGGATCTAAAAACTTAGCTAAGAATGCAGAAAAAATAAACTCATTGAATGTTTTCCCTGTACCGGATGGTGATACAGGTACAAACATGAACCTTTCAATGTCATCAGGTGCTAAAGAAACTGCAGCAAATGTTGTGGAGAACATCGGTGAATTAGGTAAATCTTTTTCTAAAGGATTATTAATGGGAGCACGTGGAAACTCAGGTGTTATCCTTTCTCAACTATTTAGAGGAATGTCTCAGCATATAGCTGATAAAAAAGAAATTGACGCTAAAGAGTTTGCAGAAGCTATCCAAAATGGTGTTAGTATAGCTTATAAAGCAATAATTAAACCAGTAGAAGGAACTATTCTAACAGTAGCTCGTGAAGCTGCAGAAGCAGGTGTTAAAGCTGCAGAAAATACTAAATCTGTAGTTGAAGTAATGGAAGCAATCTACGCAGAAGCGCAAGCTTCATTAAAAAGAACACCAGATTTATTACCAATTTTAAAAGAAGTTGGTGTAGTGGATTCAGGGGGTCAAGGTCTTGTTTGTGTATATCAAGGTTTTGTTGCTGCACTAAAAGGTGAAAAAATCGAAGGATTAGAAGCGGTAGAAACTAATGTAGTTGATATGCAATTTGAAGATGATCACGATATGGACTTTATGAGTCCAGAAGACATAGTATATGGATTCTGTACAGAGTTCACAGTGCGTCTTGATAAAGAGAAAAAAGAATTTGATGAAGATAAATTCCGTGCAGATATGAGTAAATTTGGAGATTCATTATTAGTTATTTCTGATAGTGAGTATGTGAAAATTCACGTTCACACAGAAACTCCAGGAGATGTGTTCAATTATGGTCAACAATATGGGGAACTTATCAAAATTAAGTCTGATAATATGAGAGAACAACACCGTGAAGTTCTTAGAAAACAAGAAGCAAAACAAGCAGCTGCTCCAAAAGAACTTAAAGAACAAGCGATGATTTCTATTTCTATGGGAGCTGGATTAAGTAAAGTATTAACATCAATGGGTGTTGATTATATTGTAGAAGGTGGACAAACAATGAACCCATCTACTGAAGATATAATGAAAGCAATTAAAGAAGTTAATGCTAAAAACATCTTTATTTTCCCTAACAATAAAAATATCCAACTTGCAGCAAAACAAGCTGCTGAGTTGGCAGATGAAAATGTCTTTGTTGTTGAAAGTAAAACAGCACCACAAGGTTTAGCATCTGTGATGGTATTTAATCCACAAGCAACGCCTGAAGAAAACTTCGCAAACATGCAAGAAGTATTGTCTACAGTGAGCACTTTGGAAGTTACGCACGCTGTTCGTGATACTAATATTGAAGGTGTTGAAATTAAAAAAGATGAATTTATGGGTATTAGAAATGGTAAGATTGTAGTTTCTAATTTATCATTAAATACTGTATTAGAAGAGTTATTAGAAAAATCAATTGACGAGGATACAGAAATAGTTACTCTTTACCTTGGTGAAGAAAGTACTGAAGAATATACTGATTTCTTAGAACAATTGATTGAAGAAAAATATCCAGATGTAGAAGTTGAACTTATTGAATCAGGACAACCTGTATACCCGTATATTATCGGAGTAGAATAATAATTAAATGTTAAATTAAAAAAGTAGCATTAGTCTAAAATAGATTAATGCTACTTTAAAGTTGATATAGTAAAATATCAACATACTAATCATAAGATATCAGAGTAAACTAGATTATGATTTGAAAGGAGAAAATATGATTGATATAATTATTGCATTATTATTAGCTGCGGGTGCGTATTTAGGATATAAACGTGGGTTAATTATGCAAATTTTTTATCTAGGAACTATCGTAATAGGTTATGTAGTATCAATGTTATTCAGTTCAAGGTTAGCATATTTATTTACAAGTATGATTCCAATTCCAACTGATGTAACAGAAGGTTTAGAGGGAATTTATAAAGGGTTAAATATCCCAACTGCATATTATCGAATAGTTTCATTCATTGTGTTATTTATTGTTATTCGATTAATAATACAAATTCTAGCACAAACATTGGGTGTTGTTAGAAAATTACCACTAATAAAAATAACTGATAGATATTTAGGTGCAATTTTAGGATTTGTGGAAATCTACTTAATAGTTTTTGTAGTATTATACTTAGTAACAGTCCTACCTACACCTGACTGGAAGATAGCGATATTTAAAGATTCGGTATTACCGGATTATATAATACAAAATACACCAGTATTATCTAAACAATTTATTAGTTTATTTTTTAATAAATAATTGAAAACTTGGAGTACAAATGTACTTCGAGTTTTTTATATATAATAGTTAAATTATAATTTTAATCGAAAGAAATTGTTTAATGCTTATATTTAGTGTATAATAGTTTGTGTTATAAATAGATAAAGCATGTAAATATAGATAGAAGGAGTGAGATTAGATTGAATAAAATTACTCAAAAGAAACTTAATTTAGATTTAGTTTTGAAAGATGTTGAGAAATACTGTTTTTCAGAGTTGTCATATGAAAAAATTAAAAATTTAGAATATATAACAAATTATGATAAATTAGTTGAAGTACACAAGGAGAATGAAGAAGCCTCTGATTTATTAAGAAAATATCCTAACGAATTTAAACTTAAAATCTTTGATTATAATGCTAGTGTTAAGAAAGCAAAAATTGATAGTGTACTTTCAGAAAAAGAACTCTTCTATATATTAAGGAATATTATTACTTATGATAGATTTTCAAGAAGATTTGAAAATATTAAAATACAAGAACACTCTAATTATCCAAGTTTGACAAAGTATGTTATTAAATTAGATGACTTCAATGATCTTGAAAGGTACTTAGATAAAATAATAGATGAAGATGGTTATATTAGACCAGATGCTTCATTGGAACTTAAAAATATTAAAGTAAACATTTCTAAGTTAAAAAATAAGAGTGATCAGATATTAAAAAATATTTTACGTTCAAATGTTAAAAAATTAACAGAAGCGATTGTTACAAAAAGAAATGATCGAGATGTTATTTTAGTTAAACCTGAATATAAAAATGATTTTGGTGGAATTATTCATGATGAAAGTGCATCAGGAAACACATTTTATGTCGAACCAAAAGAAAATGTTGAGATTAATAATGAAATAGGAAGATTAAGACGTAAAGAAAAAGAAGAAATTCTTAGAATTTTAAAAGAAGCTTCCGAAGTGATTAAAGGGAAAGCAGACGAACTTATAAATTCTCTTTGGAACTTTTCTCAAATAGAGTTTATATTTTCAAAAATGAACTTCTGTGCAAGAAATGGCTTCAACAAACAGAAAATAGTAAATTCTCAAGAAATAAACCTAAAGAAAGCATACAATCCATTAATTGATAAAGAAATCGTTGTAAAAAATGATGTTATTCTTGATAATAAAGGAAACTCTTTAATAATTACGGGACCAAATACAGGTGGTAAGACTGTAATATTAAAAACTGTAGGATTATGTGTCTATCTTTCACATCTTGGATTTTATATTCCAGCACTAGAGGAGTCAACAGTTGGTTTTTTTGAAGATGTATTTGTAGATGTAGGGGATGAGCAATCTATAGAAAATAACTTATCTACTTTTTCATCTCATATGACTAATATTATTGATATACTAAATAAAACAAATAATAAGAGTATTATTCTATTAGATGAGTTATGTTCAGGAACTGATCCGAGTGAAGGTGCTGTTCTTTCGATTGCATTATTAGAAAAATTCAAAAATTTAAATGCGACTATGCTATGTACAACTCACTACCCAGAAATTAAAAATTATTGTTTTGAATCGGAATATTACAAAAATTCATCAATGGAATTTGATTTTGAAAAGCTAAAACCAACTTACCGATTTATTATAGGTTTACCAGGTAAATCTAATGCGATCAATATCTCAGCTAAGTTAGGATTAGAACAATCTATAATAGAGGAAGCAAGTTCTTTATTAGAGGTAAATACAAAGGAAAATAATCTTTTTATTGATAAACTTTCTGAAAGTATTAGAGAATATGATTATAAATTAGAATATATAAATAAAACTTTAGATGAAATTGATGAAGTTAAAGAAACTCTTGAAACCAATCTTCAGAAATATGAAGAGTATAAAGAAAGTTTATATAATGATTTAAGCATAGAACTTAATAAACAAATAGAAGATAAGAAAGAAGAAATGCTTGAAATTTATAAAGAATTTAAAGATAATACTTCTCTTAAGCAGCATGAAGTTAATGAACTTCTTCATAATATGGATAAAAGTAAAAACAATATTAAACTACATAAGAAATTACAAAACCAACCTAAGTTTGATAGTAGTGAGATTAAAGTTGGAGATGATGTACTTGTACTAAGTTATAATCAGAGAGCTACTGTCCTAGAAATTTCAGATAACACACTACAAATAAAAATGGGTGCGATGAAACTAAGCATCAAGAAAAAAGAAGTTAGAAAACTAGAGAGTGAACCAGAAGTTGCTAAAAGATATGTTAGCACAAGTAGTGTAACTAGTAAAAAAGTAGGAATAGATATTAACGTAATAGGACTAAATACTGAAGAAGCTATAAGAGAAATTGAAGATTATATGGATAAAGTTATACTACAAGGGTATGACACGTTTACCATTATTCATGGCCTAGGATCAGGTATACTTCGTAAAAATATTGGAGAGTATCTAAAAAACAATAGATATGTAGCTAGTTATAGAACTGGAGGTCAGAACGAAGGTGGAATGGGAGCTACAGTAGTCGAGATGAAATAATAAGGTTAAGTTGGATTAAATTCCAACCTAACCTTATTTTTTATATATCCAATATCTTAATGTAGTTCTAGATTCATCTATTACCTCATTTTCTAAAATACCACCACATGATTCAATGGTATGTTTTGAAGGTGTATTATTTTTATCGCAAGTAATTAGAATTTTATCTAAGCCAAGTGAAAATAAAAATCGAGAAGTATAATTCAACATTATTTTAGCATATCCTTTTCTACGTTCTGATTTTCTGACACTATATCCTATGTGACCACCGAGATTAAATAAATAATCATTTAGTTCATGTCTACAGTTAATAATACCGACAATCTTATCATTATCTACTGCAAAGAAAGTATGAGCAGTAACAAAACCAGAAGAGACTGTTTCTTTATGTTTAGTTCTTTCTGTAAATTGTACCCAATCCCCAGCAGATAACTCCGCTAAATTTGCGGCACCATGAATCATTTCATTATTTAAAATAAACTCATTTTTATAGTCTTCTATTTGGTGAAGTGAAACATCGATAGGTTCTTTAAAAGTAATCATATTAAAACCTCCTAATTAATAATATTATATTTATTATAATTATTTATAAGATAAAAGTAAACCAGGTATATAATGAAAATGAAAAAAGTTGAAAAAAATGAAAAAAAGTTGTTGACTTATTTCAAAACAAATGGTAGAATAATAAAAGTCTTCTGATAGAGAAGACGAACAATAAAGCATTTCAAAACGCTAAATGTTAAGATATCATGAAAACTTCTTGACAAATACTTGATGAAATGATAGAATAGTAAAAGTCTTCTGAAG
>CAURKK010000086.1:0-6004 GCA_963525505.1 uncultured Gemella sp. | reverse complement strand
AAGAAGATAAATATATTGTAGCTTATTCAGTTATTCAGTCTGAGCCATTGACAGATAAACAAAAAGAACGATTAAGCAAAATAAATACTCAATCTAATGCTGATTACTTAAGTTATTGGATTCTGATAGGGCAAGCTAAGATAGATGAAGCTATAGATGTTGCAAGTTTTTTAGATGATCCGCAATTATTAATGTATGGTATAACTAAAAAAATAGATGAGCTACAACGTAATCCAGAGTTGTCTTCAGAAAAAAGAACGGAGCAATTAAATAGTTATAAATCAAAACTAGAAGAGCTGAAGAAAAAGTATTTAGGATCTGAAGAAGAAACAAAAAAAGGCGATAAAAAATAGGAGGAAGAAATGAAGGTTTATATTATTTGTAACGAAAAAAATTATATACTTTACCCTAATAGAAAATATCGTCTAGGAAATAGAAAAGAATGTGATATTTATGTAGAGGAATCAATAGAAGAGGTTTTAATACGAGTAAAAAATGATAGAGTAATTATAAATAATAGTGAATATTTTCAAGGCACTCATAATATAAAACTAGGTGGACTAGAGCTTGGTTTGTTGATTCTAACGAAAAGTACACATTATTTATTGGATACAAAAAATGTTCTTATTGATTCGACAGATGTTGCAGATATTTGTTTTAAAGAGATTAAGTCTCCGGTTTTAATAAGCTATGAGGAAGAAACAAAAATCGTAAGCGAAGGATATTTTTATTTAAACGGGAATAAAACTACAGGGAATATTGCTTTAAAAGAATCTGATGAGATTGTGTTTTTAGAGGGATTAAGTATACAATTATTGGGGTCGTCTTTAAGCCTATTTAGTAATACTGCATTGGAAAGCGATATGATAACATATGATGAAGACGAACAATATGAGAATAGAGCTGAGGAGTTTCATCGCTCGCCACGTATTATTCTGAGAGAACCAACAGATAAAGTTACTGTTGGAACACCTCCGATGGAAGAAGAGGAGTCTAGACAGTCTCTTTTAAGGCTACTTATGATGCCTTCAGCGATGATCTTTTTTACAATATTGATGTATATATATTCTTCTAGTGGGGCAATGATGATAATGATGTTTGGGATGTCAACAGTTACTATTATAACATCAATACATAGCTATGTTTCGGATAGAAAAAAATTCAAAGAACGTCAACAAAAGAAAGTTAAAGATTACAAAGAATATCTTGAAGAAAAGCAACTAGAATTTGCTACTTGTAAAGAAGAACAAAAGCAATCATTAGAACATCATTATCCAGACATGAATAAAATATTGCAAATGCCAAAAGAAGTGGATAGAAGGATATATGAAAAAACCCCTTATTATTTTGATTTTCTTACTTATAGATTAGGGACTGGAGAAGTGGAACCGAGTTTTTCTATAGAGTATAGTAAGTCTGAAACTTCTAAAGTAAAAGAAGAAGTAGTAGGAGATATAAATAACCTATTATCCCACTATAGAAATATTCCAAATGTTCCTGTTAAGGGTGATATTCACGTACCTACAGGTTATATAGGGACAAGAAAGATAGCAATAGAACAAATACAACAATTAATGATGCAAATAGCGGTATTTCATAGCTATCATGATGTGCAGTTTATTCCGATTTTTAGAGAAGATGAATTAAATCTTTGGAATTGGAGTAGATGGTTGCCTCATATTCAGATAAGTGCATTTAATAGTAGAGGGTTTATATATAATCAGCAAACAAGAGATCAACTATTAACTTCTTTATATCAAATAATTAAAGAAAGAAAGCTTGATTATGACCAAAATACTGATAAATCAAAAGAGAAGTTATATACCCCGCATTATATACTATTTATAACAGATTTAAACTTATTATTAGATCATAATATAATGGAGTATATAAATGAAGATTTAACATCTGTAGGAGTTACACTTGTTTTTGTAGAAGAGGTAATAGAGAGATTGCCAGAACATGTTAAAACAGTTGTTGATTATAGAAATGACAAAAAAGGAATACTAATATTGCATAAAGGGGAGTATGTAAATAAAGAATTTTCACCATCAGATCTGATATCGTTGCTTGATAAGGAAAATTTCGCACGAGAATTGGCGGGTATAAATCATGAAGAAACTCTTCGTAATTCAATACCTAATTCTGTAACATTTTTAGAAATGTATGGAGCAAAAACAATTGATGAATTAAATATCTTAGAGCGTTGGCAACAAAATGAAGCTTATCAAACTATGGCTGTGCCACTAGGTGTAAGAGGAAGAGATGACTTATTATATCTGAATCTTCATGAAAAAGCCCATGGACCGCATGGTTTGATAGCGGGAACAACAGGGTCAGGGAAATCAGAATTAATTCAATCATATATATTATCTCTAGCTGTAAATTATCATCCATATGAAGTAGCTTTTCTGTTAATAGACTATAAAGGTGGAGGTATGGCTAATTTATTCGCAGATTTACCTCATCTAGTAGGGACAATAACCAACTTAGATGCTAACCAAGCATTAAGAGCCTTGGTTTCTATAAAAGCTGAACTGAAAAAACGTCAAAGATTATTTTTTGAACATGATGTTAACCATATTAATCAATATACAAAATTATATAAACAAGGGGAAGCGAAAGAACCACTACCGCATCTATTCATAATAAGTGATGAGTTTGCAGAATTAAAACAAGAACAACCAGACTTTATGCAAGAGTTAATATCAACAGCTCGTATTGGACGCTCATTGGGAATTCATTTGATTTTAGCTACACAAAAACCTAGTGGTGTAGTAAACGATCAGATATGGTCAAACTCGAAATTTAAGATAGCTCTGAAAGTGCAAGATGTAGCAGACTCGCGTGAAATTATTAAAACACCAGATGCAGCTCAGATTACACAAACAGGTAGAGCTTATCTACAAGTAGGTAACAATGAAATCTATGAACTATTCCAAAGCGCTTGGAGTGGGGCAGAATATAAAGAAGATGAATCAGATAGCGATAATAGAGATTTAACAATATACGAAATTAGGAATAATGGACAATATATACCTATAAATAAAGATTTAAGTGGGTTATCAGCACGAAGAGAAATAAAGTCTATACCAACTCAATTGGATGTAATTGTAGAACAGACTAGAAAACTATTTGATAAAACAGGGTTGGCAAAAGTGGCAAGCCCATGGTTACCACCATTGAAAGATGATATATATAGCGGTGATATTCAAAATAATAACTTCAAAGATTACTGGGGGCGTAAAGAAAAACTTACTATTTTAGTAGGTTACCAGGATATTCCAGAAAAACAAGAACAATCACCATTATATCTAGATATGGAAAAAACAGGGCATATTATGTTGATTTCTAGTCCAGGTTTTGGGAAAACAACATTCTTACAGAGTATAGCGCTGGATTTAATGAGAAAAAATACGCCAGAAGATGTTCATATATATTTATATGACTTCGGGACAAGTGGACTTATATCTATTAGTGAGTTTCCTCATGTTGCAGACTATTTCACTGTAGACGAAGAAGAAAAAATTACAAAATCACTAAAACGTTTAGATGAAGAAGTTAAGCGTAGAAAAATACTGTTAGCTAATGCAAAAGTAACTAATTATACACAGTATAATGAGGTAGCAACGGATAGTATACCAACAATTTTTATGATGATAGATAGTTTTGATGGAATGGCAGAAGCTAAATATGATGAAGCATTTATTAGTGTATTAAACACAATAGCTAGAGATGGAGCTTCTTTAGGTATATATATTATAACAACATTATCAAGAATGAATGCTATGCGTTTGCAGTTACAAGGTAATTTCAAAACAAAAATATCGTTATTTTTATTTGATAAGAGTGACCTATCTGCGATAGTAGGACGTTCGAATATCAATTTGGAGGAAATAAAAGGAAGAGCGGTTGTGAAGTTTGATGAGATTGTGCATTTCCAAGTTGTTCAAGCTTATAAAACTCAAAGTTATTCAGAGTATATAAATGCAATAAAAGAAGAGATAAATAGCATGGAAGAATATTGGCAAGGAGAAAAACCAGAAAGAATACCAATGTTACCAGAAAAAATTACATATCAACATATTGATGCTATATTTACTGATAAAGATGGAGATAATACGTTTGTATTAGGATTATATAGAGATACAGCTGAACTAGCGACATTTACTCTAGATAGAGCAATAATGATGGCGTCAGATAAGCCTACTGCCATAGAAAATTATTATACAGCAGTTGATTACAATCTAAACAGAGTAAGTAATGAATATAAGGCCTATTTATTTGATTCGGGAGATAAAGTGAAAACAAACTATTTGTCAAATATTCAGAAGATAATAAATCCATTAGAAATAGAAGAAATAGTTAGAGAGCTTTTAACAGAACTTGAAAAAAGGATGAGTCAAGCACAAGAATATTCACAAAAATATCTATTAATTATTCCAGAGATAGCCGCATTCTCACGAGACTCAAGGATATCAGAACAAAATCTTAAGCTTTTAGTAAAAGAAGGCGCCAAATATGGTATTACAGTTCTATTTATAGGATATTATCAAGATTTAGTATCTAATTTTGATTTCTTAATTAAACAGATAAAACCTTTAGTAGAGCAGGTTTATATGGGCGTAAGGATATCTGATCAAGATCATACAAAATATCCATATGTCTTTAATGAGGCTTACCTGAAGGCTAATGAAGGATATATTCTAACACCTTATAAATATGATAATGTACAGGTTATAGAAGAGTAGATAATGGTATAAAGTCCAAAAAATAAAAAGAAATAAATAATTCTATGCAAATTTAATATATTAAGTTTGTATAGAATTATAATTAGAAAATGAGTAAAAAGTGGATATAATAAATTTTAAAAAAGGTAAAATGAAGAATTAATATTAAAAAAGATAAGCATTATCTATAAGATAATAGCTTATTTTTTTGTTTTAACTGGACTATAGTCAAGTAAGTAGACACGAAAATGCGAAAATTAGCGGAAAAGATTAAGTGAAATTTGTTTTATGCTGAGGAGTAGGTGTAAAACAAATTTTTAATGTTCATAAAAAGCTAATTCTTTCTCATTAGTAGATATGATACCCAAAAGAATAGTGCGACGGCGTAAAGATGACAATCGTTTTTTTAATATTAGATTTTCCTCTTCAAATAGAGAGATACGTTTTGGAAGCTCTTTGACTTGTTTGGCAGTAAAACCCTCACCATCATCAATTTTAACAGTCGAATACGGTTTAATCCATTTTGTGGGAGCGGATGGAGATACTCCATATTCTTTGATGAGTGAGGTTTGAGTTTTGCCATTGTGGTAAAGCTCTACGAGTGTTTGTTTGAAAGTTTCATTATAGTGATTTTTAGCGGACATAAAAGATACCTTCTTATGGTGTCTATAAATATAATAATACTATTTGCTTAATGTGGACACTTTTATATGTATAATGCAATAATAAATAGTATTATAAATATTGAAATAATTAACAATAAATTAACTACAAGTATAAATATTAGGGTATAAGAGATATAAAGTTCCAAACAAATAATAAAATATTAGTATAATATAGATATAAAGATGGTGCAAAGAGTATAAATGAATGGGTAATTATAGAAATACTATAATGGAGAATATATTATTTTCAAACATAATATTATAAAAGAAACAGCAAGATTTTTTATTTAAAAAATAAAAAAATACAAAGGGTATATGAAAAGGAAGTTAATAAATTGGGGACAATAAAAAGCTTTTAAATATGCTAATTTAGATTTATATTTTAGTTTTTTATAAAATAATATACAAAATAATAAAAAAGTATTATAATATATAGTAAGAAAAATGAGTTAGGAGGAAAGGTGTTGGTAAAAAAAATATTAATAGGAGTTTTACTAGGTTTATTAGCGATAGCGGGATTAATAGGAGGAAAGATATATATGGATAGTAATAAAATGGAAAATATAGTAAAAAGTGATAAAGCAAAAGAAGCGATAGAAGCTATGTTGA
>CAURKK010000085.1:0-6057 GCA_963525505.1 uncultured Gemella sp. | reverse complement strand
CTTCTTGTCCGTCTATATTTGTTGTTGTGTTTCCTGTATAGACTTCTTTCTTAGGCTCTGGATTTGTTGGATTGTGCGTTTCGTTTGTTGTATACTCGTTTTTACCGTTGTTTACTTTCGCTACATTATCCACTTTATTTCCATTCACATCTCCGTTTACTTTGACTTTGAATTTGAATGTGAAACTTTCTCCGTTTTTAACATTTCTATTCCATGTTACTGTTCCATTTTCGTTTCTTCCACCGTCTTCTGCTGATACAAATGTTGTATATGCCGGTATCTTATCTGTTACAGTTACATCTCTGTCTTCACCTGTTGTGTTTTTGTATGTAATCGCGTATGTTAATTCTTGTCCCGCTTTTACTTCTTGTCCGTCTATATTTGTTGTTGTGTTTCCTGTATAGACTTCTTTCTTAGGTTGTGTATGTGGTGTAAAATTCCAATATCCTATAAAGTGAACATCCGCCCCTTTTACTACTTTTTGGTTTTGGTCATAATTTTTAAATTCCCAAATACCATCTGTTGTTACAACACTTGTTTTTGTAGGCATAACCGGTTTTGCTACTGTTCCATTTTTAAGTCCTTTTACTGCCCCTGGCGTTAAGTCAATTACTTCTTTTGGTAAATCTTTATTAGGAACTAAGCTCTTAAATTCATGAGTTTGTTTGTACAATAACTCCGTTTTCACATAATTCGAATGTAATTCCACATTATCAACAATCATTGTAACGCGGTTTTGGATATCTTTTCCAGAATTTTTAATCTTATCATTTGTTTTTGTATGATATTTGATTTCATATTCCTTCCCTTGTGATGATCGACCTAATAGTTCTTTATTAATAATTTCTACAACTACCGTTTGACCATTTTTACTTATAGAGTAATCTTTCTCAAAAGTTAGTGTTCGTCCCTCAAGTTTAACATCTAAACTTTTGAAATCAAGTCTTTCATCAAATGTATCGGACATTTTTAGACTACGAAGATCACCTATTACATCAATTCCGGGCCTTGGCGATGTGAATTTACCAGTATAAGTGATTTCTTGATCTTTTTCAGCTGGTATAGTTTCTTGATCAACAGTTTTTTTAGGTGCTTTTTCTGGTAACTCTGTATAGAAACCAAACAATCCGCCACTTACAGCAGCACTTGTATAAGAAAACTGAATAGTATTGTCAATTGACCTAACTGCAAAACCTGTTTCGTTGTGTTCTTTCCATTTTTCTTCTGTAGTAATGTTCCTACTGTGTTCCCAATATGTCCATCCACCTTCTTGTAATTCTGTCAACTTATTAGCATTATTCATAACTAATTTATCTATTTTAGTCTCAGGTTGACTAAGCCAGAATTTTTCTTTTACGCCTGTATTACTGTTTGTTACATCAATATCCGATGGTTGCATAACAACTTTAAGATCCATAGGAGTACCATCTGCATATTTATATGTTACTTTTGTTGCTACGCTAATATTAAATGCACGCTCAAGGCTATATTTAAGGTTCGGGTGATTAGGCCAAATATAATCTTGAATTTGGATAGACTTTTGCCCCCAGTTTTCATCAACTGTTAAGAACGGAACTGCAGTTTTGCTAGAATCTTTAAATGCAGCATCACCACCACCGTTATCATTAGATGAACGAATAAATCTTGCTTCTAAAATATCAATATAAACATCTACCTGTTTACCATTTACTGTTCCTGCATTAAAAAATTTTAATTTAAGTGGATTACTAAATACCTGTTCCTGTCTTCCTTTTGATTTATCAATTTTCATTAGAAATACAGTTGATTTAGTCCATTTTCTTCCACTTGAATCAGTGTTTGGCTCAACAATACCTTGTATAACTGAATCACCTCTATTAATAATTTGCATATTCTCTTGTTTAAGTGAGAATTGATACAATTGTAATTTTGACAAATCTAAATCTGTCTTTACTCTTTCTATTCTGTTTTGCTGGGCATGGGCATCTTTTGCCTTAGCTGTATTGCTGGTAGCAAGACTACTTACAATACTCCAAACAATAATGCTCAAAGCCATAAACATTTTGAGTAAAATATTTATCTTTTTCTTCATTAAATATAATATCCTCCTTAAAGTTATTTTTATAATAGTTGGAAAAACAAATTTTTAAATACGGACTGACCCAATTTCTGTATTAAAAAATGACTACTCCCCACTATAAATTATAACATTTTTAGAAAAAAAATCTACCTACAACTGAAATTAATGGAATAAAAAAGAGTAAAATGTTTATCTTTTTTCATTAATACAATATTCTTCTCAATAATCACTACAATATTTTTGAAAAACAAGTCTTTTAATATACGTTCTATAGTTATTATTTTTCAATAAATTTATATTTAAAAGAACCCTCAACTTCTTAATAGAGAGTTCTTATTTTTTGTTTGTTTACAAAAAATAATTATTGTTATTAACAATAATTACCTGTAGAACTATAAAAAGTTATTTATTTAAAATATGAGTTGTAAATGATATAAAAAACATTGGTGGCTACTATTAAAAGACACAGATGAACTACCAGTCGATATAATATATAAATGATAATACAAAAACAATTTATACTAGAACTAGTAAAAAAACTATAGATTAAAAATATCTTGTGTAGGATATAAGGAAAAACATAAAGAAAAAAGATTATGATAAATTTAAAGAAATAGTACATGAGGAAAGAACATTACCTATATGTATAAGAAAGTCACTTAATACATCTAGAAAGTATTCTAGTTATATTGAAAATACGATATCATACCCTAAATATACAAATGGTTATTTAGAGGATATCAATAATAAATTAAAATTAATAAAACAAGTAGCGTTCGGTTATAGGAAACTTAAAAACTTTAAAATAAGAGTATTACTAATATTAGCTCTTTGTCAATAGATGTGGATAAAAAAATTTATAAAAAAATATTTTTTCACTTTAAAAACACAAAAAAGGCTATAAAACAACCATTTACAACCTTTTTTATTTATCTTTACATAACTAAATAAGCCTACCCATTATCGTTTTTGACTTTTATTGACTAATGATAACCTTTTGTAGGCTTTTTAAATATTTAATTTCAAATATTTAACCTGCCCTTATTTGTGTATTTTCATTATTATATAAGTCCTTTTTCTTAACTTTATAATTTTGTCTTGTTACTGTATTAATATTATTTAAATAATTAAATCTCATAAATAAACGTGTTCTTAGATTGTAAAAATTTTTATACCCACGACCATTATTTTTTATTTTCTGAATAGTACGATTATTTGCTTCTACTTTAGCATTATTATATTGTGGATATAACAATGCATTAATAATATACTCTTGATATTTTGTATATGTTTTTTAATATGGATTTTGTTCTTTTGGTAGTTCTATATTCTTTATTATTTAACAATTTTCTAAATGCTGCTACATCATTATCATTAAATATATTTAATACATCTTGATACAAATAGTACATTAATTCTAAATCTTTTGAATATGACAAACATTCTTTTAAAGCTTCAAAGTCTGTATTAATTCCTATATATGCCCTATATTTTTTGTACTTGAATTCTAATCTATTTACTTTATCATAATTTTTTCTTAATAAATTTCTTGATTTGTATAGTAGTTTATATTCTCTGCTATTAATACTATATTTCTTTTGTACTTCATTTCTAATTGCATTAATCGCTGTTGACACTAACTTAATTAAATGAAATCTATCTACTATTATCTTAGCTTGTGGAAAGTGTTTTTTAGCTAACACAATATAACTATCCCACATATCAGTCACAAAAAATTGTATATCATTTTTAGCTACTTTGGTATATTCATTAAAATAATCATCTAAATAATACTTTCTACTTGTAATAATAAAGTCTTTTAGTCTATTTTTCTCCGGTTTTATAAACATCATCCAATAGTTTGTTTATTTCTTGTTTTATCTCTTTTTCATACTTATTCTTTTCTTCTTCTGTTGCGAGCCTACTACCCTTATCTCTACCTTGATCTATAACGCTGTCTATTATACTCATATCCCTATCGAAAATTATGAGATTGCGATACCCATTTATATATACATATATTTTTTACTATCTGTAGGCAATTGAATAATGAATTTTGTTTCTCCTTTGGTTCCCAGTTTTGGAATCCTATCCATCATTTTTAAATCATAATCATCTACTTGATAGCCTGCTTTTCTTATTTGTTCAGCGTATTTTGTTGTATTCATCAACCTGTCTAATTATTCAAATTCATTACCTTTGTTGTTTTCTCTAGTTAAGACTTTTGGAGCTTCTAATACATCATACAAAACGACTATTATTGGGACTACCATAAATAGTAATAATGTTACTTTGAAAAATCTACTCAACATTCTTAAATTTACCTCGTATTTATCTAACACTTCTAATGACCTTTGGATATCTTCTTTGTTTATCCCTGATGATATTCTTTCTGATACCTTATTCGGAACTACTACCTTTCTTCTACTACCTTTTCTGAAAAATAAAGTGCTGTAGTCTCCTCTTCTATTACAACCGAATAAAAACATGTTTTATCTTTCTCGCTATACTGTCCTCTTATATCCAACCTTACTTTCCCTTTTAATATATATATTACCTAATTAGATTATTTTACTATAATCTCTATCTGTCATCTACTTTTCCTTCAAATATATTATTTCAATCTTTCTTTTTTCTTTTTTGACTTCTCTAAATTTCACATCCCCTCTATGAAATCCAAAACGTAGTTTATCTCCTAACTTATTTTCACTAAGGTGCATAGTTATAGTGTCATTTATCTCGACTGTTATCCGCCAAGTTTGTGCTGCTGTATTTGGTTTTTCAAAACTCAAAAATTTTACCTTCTTTATCTCGCTTCCTTCTACCAGCTCTACATTATCCAATATATATTGCACTACCCTATCTTGTTCATATGTACTTACTTCTTCTTTCTTTCAGCATCCAACTAATATTATAATTATTAACGCACTTAATATAACTAATATATTCTTTTTCACGACTTTCTTCCTTTCTATTTCCCATCCACCTTATTATAGCATACTTTTTATTTTTCTTTTTGCATAAAAATAGAGCTTTATTTATTCGAAATATTTTATCACCTAAAAAATTACCTCATCTAAAATCTTACCTTTTAATAGCATATCCAAACAAAAAAAGACTTTACTCTTAACTGATAAGAATAAAGTCTAAATTTTGTCTATTTTTCCCAAGCGCGTCCTTCAACGTAGCTTGATTTTTTATAATTTTGTTTTATCGGTTTACTCGGCATAACTATTACTAATAAAAAATATAATAATATCGGACTTCCAAAAGAAAAGATACTCGCAATTAAGAATAACGCTCTTAACAAACTTACACTTATTCCGAATCTCTCACCAAGCCCATTGCATACACCAGCAATCATCGCTCCATTATAAACTTTATAGATTTGTTTTTTTTCTAAAAATTCAAGGAAATTATTCCATATTCTATTTAATGACTCTATCATAGCAAACTCCTCCTCGCCATAATTTTTACACTTATAATCTTACATTTATCTACTTTAGTGAGCTTATTATATATCCGAAACTTAAAATAAAGTTTATAAATTCAACAACTTTCTTTGCTATCTTTATAATATTTTCTCTCTTCGCTAAAATTATACACCTAAAATAAATACTAATCAATATTTTTAACACGTTTTCTATTTGAATATCTGTATAGATGTCAAACATTTGTTACAAAAATACATTAAAAAAAATATTTCTTTCCTAATGTAGCTTTAACCTAATGATTTTGCTTGTACTCTTTTAATACTTCATTTGGACTCTTAAAGCCTAGTACTTTTCTTGATATGTTGTTGTATCTTGTATTGTATTTCCTTATTGACCTTAACAGTTCTTCCTTGCTTTTAAATTTCTTGTCCCCATAGTACTTGCTGTCAAGCCTGTGGCTTCTTTCCACTTTTCCATTCTCCCATGGCGAATATGGACGGGTTGTCCCATACTCTATCCCCTTCTCCTCCAGTTTCAGCTCAAACAGCGTTTTCTTATCACTTT
>CAURKK010000084.1:0-6157 GCA_963525505.1 uncultured Gemella sp. | reverse complement strand
CAGAATATGGATATGAATTTAGCCATACCTTAGAAACTCAGATTAGAGGACAACTAAAAAATGGTCTCGCTATGATAGATTTTTATGAATCGTGTGACAAAAGACACAGATTATCACGTTATGGAAATGACTATATAGCTACACTTTGTGTTAAACTATAATGTTTTAGAGCATACTTTAGGAGACTAGATTAAATGTAGATGTATTTGTATATGTACGATGTGAGGAATATTTCTAAGTGTAGCCGTCTGATTGCGTATCGACTTGTAATAGAGATTTTGAGGTTGATAAATTTTAACTTTTAACATGGAGGTTTAGAAGATGATAAAGATTGATTGGGATAATATAAAAACTCGTTTAGATGCTTTGGTTGTAATTGATGAGTATCGAACAGATCCAAACAAGGAGTGGCTTCGATTAGTAGTTAAGATAGAGGAAAACTATGGAGACCGTTACCTTATTGATAATGGTTCTGGGGATTCTTTGGATGTAATTTTGGCTGAGAAACTGGTTCTTATAAAAGGTTTTGATCACGAAAATAGTCTAAGCCAGTTTGCTGCAGAAGAGTGGAATCAAGATATCATAGATGGATTTTATAAAGGGCTGGATGAAAAATATCAAAAACTTTATTCAGAGGATCAAAAAGATGAAACAACCTTCTTTATCTGGTATGACGGACGTGTGCATCAAAATACCTACCAAAATCAAGACGGTGGTGAATGGTTATTATCTTATTTCTTTGATAGCTTTGAGAGATTTTATGCATTTGTGACTAACTATTATTCAATCAAAGTTGATGAAGGCTTACTTAGAAAACTCTTCAACCAAGGATATCTTTCAAAAGCGGAATTAGAGCAATTGATTTATCCTGTCTAAAAAGATTTTTTCGCAGATGAATCTAGCAATAATTATTCCAACAAGTTAAAAGTTGCAGCTATCCTTCGGAAAGAAGTTAGAGACTCGAGGAAAGAAAAAAATTATTCAAAACAACTTCTGAACGAATATAAATACAAAGTAGAGGAGTTTGAGTATGAAATTTCATGAATTTGGTGATAAGAATTCACCTGATATTATTTTAATACATGGAGGAGGAAATTCATGGTGGAATTATCTTCAGCAAGCACGTATCCTTTCAGAAGAATACCATGTAATTTTACCAACTCTTGATGGACATGGTGAAGAAAATCAGGTAGATTATGTTTCTACTGAAAATTCCGCACTAGAAATTCTAGATTATATTAAAAAGAATTGTAACGGAAAGTTGTTTGCTATTGGAGGAGTTTCACTTGGTGGTCAAATTGTTATGGAAATACTATCACAAGATAGTGAAATAGTTGAGAAAGCAATAATAGATGGAAGTATTTGTATCCCTCAACCAAAGTTAGCTAGAATAAGTATTTTACTTGTATCTTTATTTGGTAAACTGATGTTCAGTAAATTTGCTTGTAAAATTCAGCTAAGTTTAATGGATAAAATGTATCCAAAAATAGCATATCCTAGTGAACTAAAAAGTTATTATATGAAGGATATGCCAAGAATGTCTGTTAAAACGTTAATAAGAATATATAAAACATATATGCAGCATTACAGGTTAAAAAGTACGATTTCTAAAAGTAAGGCAAAGGTTCTTTATATTTATGGTGAAAAAGAATTGAACTGTGTTAAAGAATCGGCAAGATTATTTCAACAGGTTCATCCAAATACTATTTTGTACGAAGCAAAGGATTATAATCATGGATATTTATCAACATACTTACCTCAGGAGTGGGTAGAGTTGGTTTATCCATTTTTAAAGAACAATAACTAAAATCTACTTGTGGCATGAAATTAAAAAGGTATCGATAGAATTTTAGTAACTTACAGTTTTTTAAAGAAAAATAATAGGTAAGTACCTTTAAGATTAGTATTTAAGGAGGTTAGATAGTTGAAATATGTACTTTTATTACGTGGCATAAATGTAGGTGGTAAGAATAAGGTATCAATGAGTGAACTAAAAGAACAATTGTTAAGCATAGGTTTTGAAAATGTTAGTTCATATATTAATAGTGGAAATTTGTTCTTTAGTAGTTTAGAAAATCATGAAATATGTAGCTCAAAAATAAGAGATTTGTTAGAAACTAATTATGATTTTTCAATACCTTTTTCTTTAATCACAAAAGAGGAATATTTAGAAGAAAAAGTGGGATTACCAGATTGGTGGAAGGAAGATATGGTTAGAAAAGATGTACTTTTTTTCTCGTGCAACTTTAATAAATCAAGTATTCTTGACTTTATAGATAATGCTACATTTTATAATGAAGTAGTGTATGTAGGAAGAAATGCAGTATTTTGGGGTAAATATGATGAGTCGGAATATTTAAAAACTACGTATCATAAAAAATTAATAAAGCAAGATTTCTATAAAAAATAACAATTAGGAATTCAAATACATTTGAAAAAATAGCAAAGATTTTAGAAGAAAAATAAAAGTATTTTAATTGAAAGAAGGTGAATGTTATGGAAGGAATGTTGAAGTTATATTCTCCTATTAATAAATTAAAACAAATTGGAGAGAATATCTGGATCGTCGACGGAAATGAAATACATATGAGTTTTAAACTCTTCAAAGTTCCTTTTACAACAAGGATGACAGTAGTTAAATTAGATAATAATAAATTATGGATTCATTCACCAATAGCTTTTAATAAAGAATTAGATGAAAAAATAAAAGAACTAGGAGAAATCGAACATATAGTTGCTCCTAATAAATACCACTATAGTTATGTATTGGATTGGTATAAACATTATCCAGATGCAAAAGTTTGGTTAGCAAAAGGAGTAAGCAGCAAACTTAAAACTGATGAAGGAGAAAATTTTGTATCACTAGATAATATTTCAAAAACTTCTTGGTCAGAGGAGATACTTTTTACTCCATTTAAAGGAAGTATAGCCATGGAAGAGATGGTATTTTTTCATAAAAAGAGTTCAACCTTAATATTAACGGACTTAATAGAGAGTATAGAAGTGAATAAATTACCGTTATTATATAAACTTGTATTTAAGTTTGGAGATAATAAGTATCCTAAGTTTCGAACGTCAAGAGATTTACGATCATCATTTATCTTTAAAAAACAAGCTAAAGATAGTTATTCTAAGATTGAAAGCTGGAAACCTGATAAAATTGTTTTCTCTCATGGAAAGATAATTTTAGAAAATGGTACGGAAAAATTAAAAGAAGCATTTTATTGGTTGAGAAAATAGTGTACTTTATGAGAAAATAATAATATAAGATTTAGAGAATAAATGAAAGGGAGTGATTAGGTATGACAATAGTAATAAAAAGAGTACTGGCATCAACTTTAAAAGAAATGGCGGAAAAGAAATCATTATCAAAAATAACAATAAATGATTTAACACAAGCTTGTGATGTTAGTCGTCAAACGTTTTATAATAATTTTAAAGACATCTATGATTTAGTAGAGTGGATATATCTTAAAGAGGTAGTGACTCCAATCGAAAGAGGGAAAATCTATGATAAATGGCAAGATGCTCTAACATCAATTTTTCAATATATCTCAGAAAATCATGTTTTTGTTTTAAATACCTATCGCTCTTTTGGAAAAGGATTTTTAGAAAAAGTACTAAGACAGGAGATTGAACTATTTCTAAGTAATCAGGTGTTCAAAAAAATCGAAGTAACAAAAGAAGAAGCTAAACAAGTAGAGTTTTCTTATTCTTTTTATACATATGCTTTGGTTGGAGTAGGGTTAGATTGGATAGAAAAGCAAATGCCAGAAAGTGTTGAAGAACTAGTTGAAAGAATTGAAAGAGTTATGCTGGGTGAGATAATTTCTCTTCTTTAAATAAAGTTTAAGCTCTTTTACAATTAATTGAATTTGTAAAATAGTTAGGCAAAAGTAAAAAATTGTAAATTGTATTATGGATATGGAAAGTGTATATTAATAGTGATATTAGTATACACTTTTTTTAGGAGGAGTTTTTATGTATTATTCAAACGGAAATTATGAAGCATTTGCTAAACCAAAAAAACCAGCAGGAGTTGATAAAAAATCGGCTTATTTAGTAGGTTCTGGACTAGCTTCTCTTGCGGCAGCAGCCTTTTTAGTTCGTGATGGACAAATGAAAGGAGAAAGAATCCATATTCTTGAAGAACTACCTATCGCAGGAGGTAGCTTAGATGGTATTATGAATCCAACTCGTGGATTTATTATTCGTGGTGGTCGTGAAATGGAAGATCACTTTGAATGTCTTTGGGATCTTTTCAGATCTATTCCTTCATTAGAGGTAGAGGATGCATCTGTTTTAGATGAGTTCTACTGGTTAAATAAAGAAGATCCTAACTTTTCAAAATGTCGTGTTATTGAAAACCGTGGACAACAAATTCCTAATGATGGACTTTTTGCATTATCTGATAAATCAAGTCAGGAATTAGTAAAACTATATTTGACTTCTGAATCAGAACTTCAAGGTATGAAAATAACAGATTTCTTTAGTAGTGAATTTTTTGAGTCTAATTTTTGGACTTATTGGGCTACAATGTTTGCTTTTGAAAAATGGCATTCAGTTGCTGAAATGCGTCGATATATGTTGAGATTTATTCATCATATTAAAGGACTTCCTGATTTATCAGCACTTAAATTCACTAAATATAACCAATATGAATCATTAGTTCTACCATTAGTTAAATACTTAGAAAGTCATGGTGTAACTTTTGAGTACAATACTGTAGTTAAAGATATTAAAGTTGAAAAACAAGGAAAAGATCTAGTAGCTAAGCATCTGATCTTAGAAGTAAACGGAGAACATGTTGTTAGAGAATTAACTGAAGATGACCTAGTATTTGTTACAAATGGTAGTATCACTGCATCTACAACATATGGTAACAATGATACTTCAGCTCCAGTCAGCAAAGAACTTGGTGGAGCTTGGCAACTTTGGAAAAACTTAGCTAAACAAGATGAACGTTTTGGACGTCCAGAAGTATTTTGTGAAAATCTTCCAGATCAAAGTTGGTTTGTTTCGGCTACGACGACTGTAACAGACAAACGAATCGCAGAATATATAGAAAAAATTTGTAAACGTGATCCTTATGCAGGTAAAGTAGTAACTGGTGGTATAGTAACAGCACGAGACTCAAATTGGATGATGAGCTTTACACTTAACCGTCAACCTCACTTTAAATCTCAATCAAAAGATGAATTAGTAGTTTGGATTTATGGATTATATTCAAATATTTCAGGTAACTATATAAAAAAACCAATAGAAGCTTGTACAGGTATTGAAATCGCAGAAGAATGGCTTTACCATATTGGGGTTCCTGAACAATTTATTCACGAATTTGCAAGCAAAGGTTGTAGCACAGTTCCATGTTATATGCCTTATATAACAAGTTACTTTATGCCAAGACACGATGGTGATAGACCATTAGTTATCCCAGAAGGATCTAAAAACTTAGCATTTATAGGTAACTTCTCTGAAACACCTCGTGATACTGTCTTCACTACAGAATATTCTGTTCGTACAGCTATGGAAGCAGTATACACATTACTAGATGTTGATAGAGGTGTACCTGAAGTATTTAATTCTGCATATGATTTACGTGTCATGACTAAATCAACTAATCGCCTAATGGATGGTAAAAAACTTGAAGAAGTTAAACTACCTTTCTTTGCCAAAGCAATTAGTAAACGTGTATTGAAAAAAATCAAAGGAACATATATTGAAGAGATCCTAAAAGATGCAGGATTGATTTAGATATAATTCCTCTAGGTTATAGTTATAAAAAATACATAATAGATATAAAAGACGATAGTGAAGACTGTCGTCTTTTTTTGGTTTCATAAAGAAAATCATTATATTAATTTTAGTTTTATTATAATGAAAAATCATATAATAGAATAACTGAAAAGTCAAACAATTATTCTATGAAAAATAATTACATACTTTTAGTAATTACTATGTTATTTAATTGAAGAACAAATTTTAAGGAAACTAAGATAAGTAACTCAGTGTAATTGATTTATCTAATATATTAGATAAATATTAAATTATTTTTAAAATAATTTTAAAATAATTTATAAGTAGACAGTATTTGTCCACTGAATATGATAAAATATAATTGTTGAAAAGATCAACAAATAAAAATAGATTGAGGTTA
>CAURKK010000083.1:0-6216 GCA_963525505.1 uncultured Gemella sp. | reverse complement strand
GTTAAAAAAAGCCTTGGTTTCAAGGCTTATTTCTGTTGATTTAGATGTGCCCCCTACAGGATTTTCAAAATATAGGTTGCTTTGATATTCTTGATTTTATGGTGTTTTCGTGATGTTTAAGTGAATATATGAGTTTGTAAATAGTATGTTTCACGTCAAATTCACTCCATAATTGAAATTTTTGAGGGGCAAATAGAGGGGATTAAATCGGCATAATGCCTATTTAATTAATATTTCATAAGATTCATTCCATCGTAAAGGCAATAAAATATTTAATTTTGGGAAATTTCTGGTCTTTTTGCTTGATATATTCCAACATTAGTGCTATAATGATACTATCAAGTTGATACAAGGAGGAATAAATGACTGAATTAGAACTTTACAGAAGATTGTCTAGAAACAATAATTTGAGTAAATCTGAAATGAATGTTGTTATTTACTGCTATAACACTGAGCATACCTCTAAAGAGATTGCTTCTTATCTAGATTGGCAATCTCCTAATGTAGCACGATTATTGATAGCAATGTTTAATAAGGGGATGCTTAATAGACGACAGCTAGAGGATAAAAAGACATACGTATACACTAGCAATATTGATAATCCTTTGCTTGGAATTGAATGATAGGATATAACCTATCATTTAATTTTCGAACATGAATATCAACTATATAGTATGTTATAGATATTAAAGAAAGAAGCTTCTTTATGGCACCAGAAGAGCAAATGGAATTAAATTATCTCTCTGGAAGAACGTTAATTAAAATTGTATATAATTAGGAGAAAACAATGATTAGAGCTTCACCATTGAATTGAATTTGTTTTAGAAAAAATCAATAATTAGAAAAATAAGAGGTAAAAAAATGAATAGAAATGTACTAAATTTTCTGCGAACAGAAAGTGCTGAAAGAATTGCTCTCTATATTGATAAGGCTAATAGAGTTGAAGGTGATGTAATTCTACTCGCACCTAGTTCTCAAGATTTGGAAGATATTAAAAATGCTATGTTTTCCAATCCTAATCTCGAGCTAAAAGTAGCGAGACTGGATGTGATGAAGAAAATAGCATATGCTTCTAATCGTACTCATTATAAAGATGGAACGACTATCATGGATGACATCTCATCTGGTAAAATACATCGTCGCCCTAAAAGCTATATCTAATAAGGAAGGTTAATCCCTCTTCCTTATTAGATATTTAAAAAAAGGAGAAAAATATGCTTAAGAATTTTTGTCAAAATGCCTTTATTAGTTTATATTTCATAGTGTCACTGCTAGGAGGATTTTCAGCTCACGTTGACCTAAAATCGTTCTCCCCTTATCAATCTATGAAAGTAGCCTTGTTATTAGGAGTCATCTTAATTTTATTGCAACTTCCAATAATGTTTGCTAAATTATTAGAAGCTTTAAAAATCAAGAAAGGTGAAACTCATGAATGACATCGTAAAAATGAGATTAGCCTTTTGTATTACTATAATATTGATGGCATGCTCTGTTTTTGTGTTTACTCCTGTTGGAGAAGGCATGTCCCTACTTTGCTCAATTTTTGCTACCCCGTTTTTATTTATTTTTGCTTTTTACTTTTTCAAAATAAAGATAAAAAGTTGTTACATTATCGTCAAAGATTTTATAAAAAAATTTAGATAGGTATAAGATGTTTAAAATTAAACAAACGGCTTCTTTGTCTGAGAATTACTTTGTTAATACATCTACATTAAGGAGTTTTCACTGGTTTACTATAGGATTTTTGAGCATATTGTCCCTTTCTAGTAGTATTCTTTTTAAGGGATGGTTTCTCCAAATGATTACATTATCTGTTGGATTAATTATAACTTTGTACATTGAAAGAAAAATCAAGGGATGGGCTCAGCAGATTGAACCGCTGTTAATTGTCAGAGAAAATCTTCTATTTATGCTTCGCAGAAATTCCTTTCTTTTTACAGCAACAAAAGATGGCGCTATTCTTCGTTCAGCTAAATTTAATTACCAATTGAATGATGTTTCAATTGTAATCCATGCATTGAAATCTGGGGATGAATTCACGAAAGAGATGGACAATTTAGACGTTCTCCTAAGCAGTGCTCTAGGGATAAGCCTATCGTCTAAAGAAGTTTATGCGACTCATGTTGAATATGTTTTTGTATACATACCGCCAGAACGTTTGCATATCACCTCGCTCCCTCTGGAAGATGGTACTCTGAAAATTAATATCTATGATGATTTTGTTATCGATTTGAGAAAAAACTTTTCCATGCTTATCTCGGGCGCGTCGGGTGCTGGAAAATCATTTTTTACATATTATTACTTGACTCGTTTCATAGCTCAGACCGTAAATGGGAAACATGCAAAAATATATGTGATTGATCCAAAGATGTCAGATATTTATAAATTATGCAAACTTTCTGGTCTTCCAGTAGGAAATTATGGAACAACTAATGAGGATGCCTTTAGAATTTTGCGTCAGTATATCAAGGAGCTAGATAGACGTATGCTAATCTATAATCAAAGTGATTTGTTCGATAGTATTGGCATAGACTTAGGCCTTCCTCCTTTACTTTTACTGATAGAGGAGTATTCATCGTTAGTGGCTTCTATGGATAGTAAGGCTAAAAAAGATTTTGAAAATATGGTTGCTATCGTTGCTCAAAAAGCAAGGTCTTTATCTATGGGGGTCTGCATTGTTATGCAACAACCCCGTTCCGATAGCCTTTCAACAAATATTCGTGAACAATTGGTCAATGCTATTTTCCTTGGAGGAAGCCCCAGTAGGGAAAGTAGCCAGATGATGTTTGGCACAACAGATGTGCCGAAAGTTCAAAAAGGCAAAGGGGTGGGACTTTACTCTATAGAGCGAGAGCCTCCTAAGGAATTTCAAGCCCCAATTTTTGACAGAGATGTATTTGAGACAATACTCCCAGTGTGGGAGTGTGCTGCTAAAGATTACAAGAAGGATGAAGAATGTGTGAAGTAGAAATCCTTGTGAAGCTAGGAGATGGAAATGTAATGAAGGATTATGAATCTGATACCAATCCATATAAGGCGTTGCTAAAAGCAATGAATATGGCTCATATGTTTATTGTTGATGAGCTGGAATAAAAGGATATTTAATAATATGATTTTAAAACATATCTGTGGTATGTGATGAATCTTAAGCGTTTTGAAGATGAATAAAATTCTTTTATTCATTTTCAAAATGCCATCATGCAGCCGGCGGATGACAAGGCCGGTCGGACATAACGTCCGAATAAATGTATTTTATGTCCAATACTGATTGACGTTAAAAGCTGTATATTATTTAAAACAAGGAAGGATTTTAACTATGAAAGAAACTGTTGTTGTTCTAGCTATCTCTACTAAGAAAGAGAAAGGCTGGTTAAAAATTGCCACACTACGTGATTCTTGGGGAGACCTTGGTATGCATTTTGATAAGGCAAAATTTAGTGGAGTTTTTTCAGCTCCAGGACTTTATGAGGTTGAAGTTGTTAATAATGCTCCATTTGGTCAAAATGCTCAATATGAAGTGACTCAAGCTAGAAAGATTGGGACTTTTGAAGAATTAATTGAAATGGCAAAAATTAAATAATTTATATTTTAGGGTAAGGCTGGGCCTGCCAGCTTTGCTGGCAAGTGGAGCGTGGTCAGTGGAACGGCAGTCTTGCCCTAAAATTTAAGTATATATAATGTTTTAACTTTGTTTTTTTGAAGGAGAAATTTCATGGGTAGAGAAGTTTCAAATCGGGCTCCCTCTAATAGCCCGATAAGTATACATCAAATGTCTAATAAGAGTTACTCCAAATTTCAAGAGGAGGTATCTCTGAAGTATGGTTTTATTGGTCTGAAATTAGATAAACTGAGTTTAACTGCTGAAGTTAGTGAAGAATTTCATTCTGCGATTCTTAACGGGAATTTTATCTTATATGATTACTTTGGTGTAGTTGAGCCAAATTTAAATAGAAATGGTGAACTATCTAGTTATAAAGGGCAATTCTTTGATGATGGGAAAGAAAATTGGTACATAGAGTATACCCCCGTTGCGTCTATCAAGATGAACAAAAGACCTTTAAAGATTGAATTTACTCCTTCTAAAGTTTCAAAAAAGAATTTTTTAGTTGTTTTTCATAGACTGTTTCCGTATATGTCTAACATTGCAATATCTACTTTTCATTTAGCTTATGATTTTGAGCGGGATTTATCGGCTTTACGTGTAAATTGGCCAAAAGTAATGTATCGTCCTATTTATAAGGGCATGAAACTTGAAACTATGGATTTTGGTGCTCCTAAAGGTAATTATCATTTAACCGCTTATAACAAACTTAAAGAACGTATGGATAGTGGAGATATGGCTGAAATAGAAATTTATAAGCAATACGATAATCTATGGAGAATTGAGTATAAATTCTATAATGAAGGCAACATAAAAAAGGAATTAAAAAATGGATTGCCATTTTTAGCTAAAATTCCAGTGTATATTGAAAATTTTAAAGGCTTAGAATTTAATAATTTAGGTGTTAATGAGAAGATTTATCTTTTTGCTCTTCGTAATAAGCCTGAATTATTTGCAGAATCTGATAAACGAACGGTAGCTAAGTATAAAAAACTTGCCGAAAGTATATCTGAGGTTAATTTAAATGTTTTTTTTCAAAATGCTTTAGATTTTGTTGAAATCTTTAATCAAGAGCCTTGTTTGATAAATTTTTTTGAGTTTATGAATTCTATGTTACAAGGCGATATTCCAAAGTTAGCAATAAACTAAGAATAATGAGAGGGTAACGGTATGAAAGATACGATTTCGAATAAGGATTTGATTTCCATGGGTTATAGACCATCAACAGCTAACGCTATTATTCATCAAGCTAGAGATATACTTGTCTCCAGAGGGTATACATTTTATGAACGTAAACGATTAATGGTAGTCCCTAAATCCATTGTAAAAGAGTTGTTAGGAATGGATTTGTAAAAAATGGCTTATATTGAATATAAACAGCGTGGGAAGAAAAGGCTTTGGTCGTTCTCTATACGTGAGAGGAGTAAGAGTCTACTCCATAGGAGTGGATTCAAGACAAAAAGAGAAGCTAAAATAGAAGCGGAGAAAGTCCTTCATAAGTTAAATACTGGGAGTGTTTTGCGTTCTAATATGACTTTATCGGAACTTTATCAAGAATGGCTTGATTTAAAAATTTTACCTAGTAGTAGAAGTGAGGTCACAAAAAAGAAATACATCATGAGAAAAAAGGTCATCGAAAGGCTATTTGGAGATAAACCTGTATCACAAATTAAGCCCAGTGAGTATCAAAAAGTCATGAATGAATATGGAAAAAATGCCTCAAGGAATTTTTTGGGGAGATTAAACTCTTGTATTCGTGCAAGTATACAGATGGCTATTGCTGATAAAGTAGTGATAGAAGATTTTACTGCTTATGTAGATTTGTTTTCAACTAAGAGTGGACAAAAGGTTGAAGAAAAGTATTTACATACTGAATCTGACTATCAAAAAGTCTTAGTGTATTTGAAAAACAAGTTTGATTATCAGAAATCTATTGTACCGTATGTGATTTATTTTCTTTTTAAAACTGGCATGCGTTTTTCTGAGTTGATAGCTTTGACTTGGGATGATGTGGATGAGGTTGGAGAGCAAGTTAAAACTTATCGTCGTTACAATACCGCTATTCATAAGTTTACTCCACCAAAAAACAATACTTCAATAAGATTAGTTCCCGTTACTTCAGATATGCTTTCCTTGTTAAAAACATTGAAAATGTTACAACTAAAAACAAACAAAGAATTAAACATTGACAATAAAAATAATTTAATTTTTCAGCATTTTGGCTATGCCTACGATGTTCCAGATATTGGAACAGTTAATAAGGCTATAAAGGTAATGTTAATGGAATTGGAGATTTTTCCGATAATTAGTACTAAGGGTGCTAGACACACTTATGGTAGTTACCTATGGCACAATAACATTGATTTGGGAGTTATTGCGAAAATTTTAGGACACAAAGATATCTCTATGCTGGTTGAAGTTTATGGTCATACATTGGAGGAGAAAATTAGTGAGGAATTTATGGCTGTGAAAAGTTTGTTGTAAAAACACGACAAATTGCACGACAATTTTTAAAAGGAAAGTAAAAAAAGCCTTGGAACTCAAGGCTTTTCCTGTTGTGTTTAGATGCCCCCTACAGGGATCGAACCTGTGACCCACGGATTAAGAGTCCGCTG
>CAURKK010000082.1:0-6383 GCA_963525505.1 uncultured Gemella sp. | reverse complement strand
ATGGAAAATATAGTAAAAAGTGATAAAGCAAAAGAAGCGATAGAAGCTATGTTGAAAAAAATGGAGGCAAAGGCACTAACTCCAGAGGGAAATATTAAAAGCTATAAGATTGACTATGATAAGGTTAAAGCAAATCCAATGGGGGGAATCAATATCTCAGTAATAGTAAACGATAATGAAGAGCTGAGAGTTAATACAACGTTGGAAAAAGATTCGACTGGAGATGGATATAAGACAGGAGCAAGAACTATTTCTCCTGAATTATGGAAAATGACAGATAGAGGAAATGGAGAAGTGAGGTAGTTTTATGGGGTATAGTGACGAAACAAATGTTGAACTAGCGAAAAAGGAATATGAAGATAATGGACCAGGTTATATACTTGATGTAGCTGAGGGATATGTGGGTACTTTATCTGACATTAATAATAACCGTAGTAATAATGGAGAACAAATTTTCACCTATACAAAAACAAGTGGCGGAACTGAAACCAAGAGTGTAACACCAGATGCACCACTTAGTGAAAGAGAAAAGGTAGAAGAAATAACCATATTATATAGGGGTTCAACTAACCCTCTTAAAGTATTTTCCGGTGAAGCTGGAGAGGTGAAAAAAGATTGGATTGATAATGATGGTCCAATGGCTAAGAGGATATTGTCTGGAGATAAAGGAGTTACAGGGCAACTGGAGGCCTCATCAGACTATTTAAAAGAAATGATGGAAAAGTACCCAAATGCTAAAATTAATATATATGCCCATTCATTGGGTTCTATGGATGCTCAATATTCTTTAGCCAATGTAACAGATTACTCTAGAATAAAGTCTGCTCATATCTATAATGGTCCAAATATTTATCCTACATTATCCCACGATCAGCGGGTTAATGTTAGTGCCTTATATGATAAAATACATAATTATGTAGATAGTAATGATCCGATAGGATTAGGTTATAAAAAAGGTGAGGGAACGGTAGGTAAAACTTATAAATTTAAAGGAGTAAATAAAACTATAGTACCCACGCTTCTTTTTGGATTGGTAGGATATGCTGTGGCAGAAGGCGCAGATCAACATCTGTGGGGAGGATATCGATTTGATAAAAACGGAAACCTTATTGATAAAGATGGAAATAGGGTTGAGGCATGGGATAAACCAGAAGAAATAAAAAAGTTACAAGCTGAATCAAGAAATAAAGAAAGAGAAGAGATGCTTAATAAGACTCAAGGACTTTCGGTAGATGTGGATAAAGATGGTATAATTGATGCACAATTTGGAAGAGATAAGTTAATTGCAACAGATTTAATGCCAGGTAGTGTTGCTGGGAAAAATATAGTTATTAATTTTTCTTCGTTGCAAGGATTATCAAAAAATTTGCAAGGATTACTGAAAGATTTAGAACAAATACGAGGATTATTAAGTAAATCAACATCAACCAATAATAATGTGGAATCAAGAAAAGCAAATAGGACTGAAACTTTAGAACAGTCAATAGTAAGTTACCTAGAACAAATAAACCTTATAAAAAGTATAAAAAGATTAGATAATTTTTATACGACATTAGAGAATAATAGTCCATTATTTAAAGAAATAAGTAATTATAGTACATATCAATTTTCTAGACAGTTTGATTGGTTTGGTTTTAGTGGTTTTAAAAAATGGTGCTATCGAAGTGGAGGATCGTGGGATTATCATGTAGTAACTAAAATGCTTGATATATTGAAGAGAAAAGCAAAAGAAACGTCAGATACTGTAAATAAAAGCATTATCATAGCCAATAGTATTATGCTGGTAAGTCCTGTGATTACATTGAATACTAAAACAAAATTAGCTCGAAAAGGGGAACAGACAATAAACAGCTTTAAGAAGAGTATAGATGATACTTTAAAGGGTCAGAGTATAAGGTCATCATTTGAGGATGGAATAGCTAATCCTCTTTCGGAAGTATTAAAAGTAGAACAAGCTAATGTAGATAAAATGGAAGAATGTATAAATAGTATGATTACTAGTGTTAATGCATTAGCAGCTAGTCATAAAGATAATGATAGTACAATAGAGCAAAATTGGAGATCTAACCAGGATGTAATGGGCGGCTACAAGGTTGGGAATGTACCAGCTGATTTTGATACTTTTGTGAAAAAGTCAAATCTATTTGATGACTTGGAAGTATTAAAAGCATTTGATCAGCAAGTTGATAATACAACAAATACCTTAGGAGATAGTATGATAAGGGCTTTTTCTGGATATTTAACAGAATCTAAAAACAGTATGAATAGTACATATGTTGCCTTAAAGGATACTGAGTATACAGCTGAAGATGTTATAGGGGAATATCCTATAGAAATTTGTTATAAAGAAGGTAAAGATATACATTTTTATGATACAGTGGAAGGTAGTATTAGTATATCTGAAAGTATTAAAAGAATTGTAAAGCTTATAAATGCTATTGAGCAAGACTATCATGAAACTGTTCAAACTATTGATAGTGCAGGCGGAGCAATACCTTCATTAAAAACACAACTTAGAAGCTATTTAGAGGATGCGATATATGGTTATTCTACCTTATCTGATGTGGTAAAAGCTCAAAGAGTTACAGCGGCAATAATGGATAGAATATACAGACAAGTTCAAGGCTTTTTAAGATTAGTAAATGAAAATCAAGGGAAATCTATTGAAGCTTTAGGAGCTAGGATGGAAGAAATGGGAACTATGGCATCGCATATCACAGAAATAGTAGAGCAGTCTTTTGGAGATAAATCATAATATAAATAAAAAAGTAAAGAATATGATCTGACTCCAAAAAGTTGGACCTAGATAGCGTAGTAGTTAAAATGACTGCTACGCTATCATTTTATATTTATATAGCCATATGTTTTAGTCTATATTGCTTAGGGCTTAACTAACCTAATTTCTCTTTAATTCTATCTTCATTATAATATTTTATATATTTTTTAATAGCTAATTTCAATTTATTATAATCTCTATATATTACACCATAATAGATTTCTTGTTTTAATATACCAAAGAAATTTTCTATTACTGAATTATCTAAACAATTTGCTTTTTTAGACATGCTTTGGAATATATCTTCCTCTTTTAATCTTTTTGTATATGACTTCATCTGATAAGCCCATCCTTGATCAGAATGGAAAGTTCTTCTATCGCTGTAACCTTTATAGCTTCTTTTAGTGCATCCATTATATTCTTAGCTGTTGGGCGTTCGCTTATACTATAACTTATTATCTCTCGTTATACATATCCATAAATGGATCTAACTATAGTTTCTTTACTATCACTTTTCCTTTTTCATTAACTTCATAATACTTAAATTCAGTTGTATCTGTTGTGATTTTTTGATATGGAATAGTTATGTTAAAACGTCTTCTAATTCTGTTTTTAGATGTTTTTCCAATATTCCCTTTATACAAGTTATATTTTCTACTTTTTCTAGTGAATGATGTAATTTGTAGTCCAAGTTTTTGAATAATTCTTTGAACTTTCTTTTTGTTTATTATGTGTCCTAAATTACGCAATGCTCCGCACACACGTCTATAACCATAATCTTTATTATTCTCTTATATTTCTATTATTATTCTCTTATATTTCTATTATTATTTCTTCGAGTTCTTTATCAGAATCAATTCTATCTAATCGCTTTTGCCAGTATATATATGTTGCCTTTGGCATTTTTGTATATAAAAGAAGATCTTTTAATTTGAAATTTTCTTGGAGACTACATATGATTCTTGTCTTTTTCTCATTTGAGCTTCTTCTTCTAAACGCAGTCTCCTCATTTCTTTTAAAAATGCATTTTCTATCTTTGGTTGAAGTAATTGATCTTATAATTCTTTTACATATTCTTTAGGTATACTATCATTTGTCGTTTTCTCACTTAACTTTTTAATTGATTTAGCCATTGAACTTTTCCGACCTTTCTTTCGATCTCTCAATGCATCAGGACCTACAGCTCTAAAACGATTTATCCAGTTACAAATTAACGCAGGATTAATTATACCTTCTTGTAAAGTTATATCTTTATATGAGAGTTCACTTGTTAAGTATAATTCTACAACAAATAACTTTTTTTGAAAGAATATTTTTCTTTTTTTCTGGGAATAAATAATCCTTCGTCTACATATTTCTTATACTTAGAAACCCAAATTATAATATTAGCTTTTGATTTTATATTGTACTTTTTAGCTAATGTTATATATCCAATTCCTTCATTTAAATACTCTAGTACTATTTTCTTTTTAAATTCAAAATTATATTTAGTCATAAAAATACCGACCTCCAAAAAAGTTAGATTTTTTGGTCTAACTTTTTTAGAGGTATATTATGGTGAGAAGTAGGTGTTTTAATGAAAAAACTAAGTAAGAAATGGAAAATATTTATAATAACAATGGTAGTTTTAATAGGTAGTATATATGGATATTATAAAATAAATAATAGAAATGCATTTGAAGAGATGTATAATTCATATTATAACTTATTACCAATTAGAACAGTAGATAATATGCCACAAATAAAATATGTGCGTAGAGATGATCAAGGACTAGAGATTGTAAAACTATATTATAAAGAACAAGTTAATGGAAGTAATATAGAATTTTCTTTAATAAATCTTAATAATAAAAAGAAAATATTTGTGATTAGTTCAACATTAATTGCTGAAGGTGTATATTTAGATATAAACTATCTATATGATATGGATAATCATAAATTGCGAAATACTGTGACTTTCCGCGGAAAAAATGTTCCATTAACTGAAGACAAACCAAAACAGAGAAGAGAACTCTTAGAAAAGCATAATATCTCAAAAAAATACTTACAGAAGAAATCAGACGAACTGTTAGATACAGTTTTAACAGATTGGAAAAGGTATAATGGAAGTTCATATTCAAGGAGTAATATGGGAAGATTAACAATAGAAAAAGATGAATTTTTGGGACGGTTTGGAGTTAATTACAATCCGAAAGTTTAACGATAGCTTTAATTGTTAAAAGGAAATATCTAATAAAATTATAGAAAAAGAGAACCATACTTATTTGAAGTATAGTTCTCTTTTTTGTTGCTAATTTACCTAAAACATATATTTATAGGGTTAAACAGTTTTAGTTATAGGGGCATCCCTAAATTCAAGTATCCTTTTAATCTTTAATTGTTAAGCTGTAGTATTTATAGTTTATATAAATTTTTACATATTCAAAAACATTACCATCAGAAAAATAAGTATATCTGTCGAACTCGAAGCAAGGCTCTCCTTCTTTAGCTATAAAATCAGCGACTTTTTTTGGAGGATCAACAATAACTTTCATATATTTTTTCGATTTTTCTTGGTGAATATCAATACGATATTTCTTTCTAATCATTGTTGCCAATTCTTTGAATCCGTCTATATCAGCTATATTGATGTCTGGTAAATATTTAAGTGGAATATAGTTAGTTTGATGAGCCCAACTAACATTTCCGATATATTTGATACGGACAACTTTCAGTAATTTTTGATTTTTAATTTTTAATTTTACGCAAAGTTCTTTGTCTTGAATAATTTCCGCTTCTATAACATCAGAATGCTCAGAAACAGATTCTTTAAAGTGTTTGTGGAAGTTGTTGTTTTCTGTCACGTAGACTTTTTTATTAACTAATGTTTTATTAACAAAACTTCCTTTACCTTGGACTCTAAAAATATACCCAGCAGTTTCCAACTCATTCAGAACTCGTACAGCAGTGGTACTACTTACGTTGTAAATTTCTTTGATTTCTTTTTCTGTATAAAGTTGTTCTCCCTCTTTAAACATGCCAGTTTGTATTTTCAAAATAATATCATTAATAATCTTTTCGTATTTTTTCAAAAGTAAACCTCCTAATAAATAATATAAATAAAATCCCCTAAAATTTAATGTGTTAATTCAATTTTATAATATCATTTAAAGGGAATTTTGTAAAGATAAAATAGAAATTTTTAATAAAAATTTTTTGAGGAGATATAAAGAAATGTTAGTGTATTTAACAAAAGATTATTTGGAATGAGAAAAAGAGAATTGTATCAGTATAAAAAGAAACCTAAATCTAGGATTTAAGTTTCTTCTTCAATTAATTTATTTTTTAACAAATGGGCTTATAGCACCGTATAGAGCTGCGTCATTACCAAGAGAAGCAGCTAAGAATTTAGTTTTGTTAATTTTTATCGGGTGTAGTTCTCTTACTTTTGCTTCAAGCTTGTTAAGAAGATAATCTCCTTGAGCAGAAACTGCTCCACCGATAACGATATATTTCGGATCTAAAATACATAGAAGATTAACGATACCGCGAGCTACTTCGTATAACCATTCATCAAGAATTTTTAGGGCGTTAGTGTCCTCACGTTTACAAAGATCGAAAAATTCGA
>CAURKK010000081.1:0-6493 GCA_963525505.1 uncultured Gemella sp. | reverse complement strand
CCTATAGTTCAAACCTTATTTTTCTCAGCAATAAGTGCAATTATCTTCTTTATAGGAGTACTCTCAAAAATAACTGTTATTACTTCATTAGTTACTGTACTAATAGATCAAAACGAAATATCAGAAGAACTAGTTAATAATCTTAATGAAAATAAGAAAAAATCGAGATTAGTAGCAACCTTTACTACTATAATAATTGTTATTGCAACTATTATTAATGGTTTTAATATTTATGGAAATGGAGTCAACAAAAATAGTGAAACAATCGCTCATAGAGGATATGTCTATAAAGGTGTAGAAAATTCTATCGAAGCTCTTGAAGGTGCCGCTGAAGTTGGAGCTAATTACGTGGAATTAGATATATTGCTAACTAAAGACAATAAATTCGTTGTAATGCACGATTATAACCTTAAAAGGCTTGCCGGTGTTAACAAACGAGTTCAAGATATGAACTATGATGAAGTTGTTGGTCTACCAATAAAACAAGGGGATCATACTAGTAAAATACCTTCTTTAGAAGAATTTGTAAATAAAGCTAAGGTTTTAAACATGAATTTAGTAATTGAACTAAAGCCTCATGGTGGTGAGCCAAGTAACTACGTCGACATTCTTATTGAAGAAATAAAAAAATTAAAACTTGAAAATTATAAATTCATGTCGCTTAATTCTAATGTTATGGAAGAACTTGAAACAAAAGCACCAAATTTAGAAACTGGTTATGTAATCCCTATTCAATTTGGTAACTTTCATCAAAGTAATGTCGACTTTTTCGCAATAGAAGACTTCTCATATAGGGATCGTCTAGTGGAACAGGCTAGAAAACAAAACAAAAAAGTTTTTGTCTGGACAATAAATGATCCAGCATTAATTACTAAATATTTACAAAGTCCTGCAGATGGTATTATTACTGACGAACCTGAGCTTGTAAAAGAAGAAAAAAATATCTTGGGAAATAACTATTCCTATTACGATAAAATACTAAGACTTATTAATATATAAAAAATATCGACTGAAATCTGAATGTTTCAGTCGATGATTTTTATTATCCTGTGATTTTTTTAATAACAGTTTCTAATACTGTAATTTGTTCTTTTAATTGCTCTTTAGTTACATCTTCATTTAATAACTTCCTAGCAAAAGCTCTCGCCTTTTTATATTCGATTTGTAATTCTGATGTAGCTTGAGAAAATTTTTCATTTTTTCTTAAATCATTATCTACTAACTTTTGTAATTTAGTTCTTAACTGTTCAACTGATTCTAAAATATTCTCTTCAGTAGCAGATTCTTTCCCTTCGCTATTATTTAAATTATCTATTTCTAATATCATCGCCTTTAAGACATCTACTGTAGTTGCCTCTTTAATTCTCTTAATATATTTATTCTTATCTTGAATAAATTCTGAATTCAACACTTTACTCTTAGCTTCCTCTTTAGCTAATTTCAACTCTTCAGTTGCAGGCGCTGCGTTATTGTTTGGTGAGGTTGCTTCTGGAGAATTACTATTCTTCTGAGCATTTGCTTCCTCGAGCGTTTTTATAGCTGCAGATAATTTATTAATTCTTATCTCTAATTCATTTTTATCAGCACCAGTCTTAGATAGTACTTTTTCTGCATTATTTCTTGAATTCAACCAAGCAGTTTCTTCTCCAGTTCCTTGCATTTTATAATTAGATTCAGTTCTTAGGTCTTTTGCTACAAGATTCTGTAGTTGTTCTTTTAATTTCTTAACATCTTCATTAATCACTGGCTGTGTGCCGTTATTTGAATCTTCAACTTTTGGCTTTTCTGCCGTCATTGAATCACCATTAGAATTCTTATATACATATGTTATTTCTGTTTTTTCTCCAATTCTATCATTAAGTGCACTAATATCTTTTAATTTAACAAATGTATACCCTGTTAAGTCAGCTTTCCCTACTGAAACTGGGAAGTGACTATATGCTTTTAATACTTTATCTTCAGCAATCTTTTTACCAGTTTCATCTTGATATTTAAGTGTTATAGTTTTTACCACTGGATCTACTTGTCCGCCTGTTTTTTCAACAATAGCGTGTACTTTATGAGTTGTATCAAAATTTGTTCCATCCACCGCAAAAGTATAAGTAAATTTCATATTCTCTTTTAAATTACCAGGTAAAATTATTTCAGCAATTTGGAATGTTCCATTTCCAAGAATACCATTATTTACACCACTCTTACCTGCAAGAACCATTTTAATAAGATCACTCTCAGCTCCTTCTATAGGCCACTCTACTCCATTTTGGTCAACTATCTTAACTTTTGTTTTTACTTCATTCAAATTAGCTCCGTAAAGGTGAACTTCAGTTTTTTTACTAACTTGATTCGATGCTACAGTTGTTTCAGTTTTTTCTACCCCGTCATTCACAGCACCAGTCCCACTTGTTCTATATGAAGTAATTGTTAAATTTGATAATACTGGTTTTGTACTATCTTGATCTTTTCCAACTACGGTAAACGTAGGTTTATCGCGTCTATCTCTTCCTTCTAACGTAGTGATGTTGACTTCTTTACCATTTTGATATATTTTCACTTTATATGATTTTGAAGTATTTGTATTATTTTCCGGGAAATTAATTCTCGCTACAAGATCATTATTACGTTTTTCATATACTACATTATTTGTTAGTGTAGTATTTTCTTCTATTGAATCCGCATTGAATACTCTGATTTTCACATTACTAGTTGTTAAATTATTCCCTTTTAAAACTAGGCTTCCTTCTCCTCCACCTTGAAGAACTTCATTTTCTAGTGAATAATTTGATATTTTAGCTTCCTCTACAAAGGTTTCTTGTGTTTTTTCTAAATATTTATTTGTTTCTGCACCATCTACAGTTACTACAAATTTATATTTAACATCTTTATTAATTTCATTTTTTGGAACAGTAATAGTGTAGCTCACTTTATTAGTTGACTCAGTTAAAAATTTATCTATTGTTACATTCTCTGTTTTTACACCATCTCGATAAGCAACGAGTCCTACTTTGTTTACATCTGTATTTTTAACTTCTACATCAAGTAATAATAACCCACCTTTACCTTGTAAATTTTTTGTAACTATTGCTTCTTTAATAGCTACTATATTACCATCTTCTGTTTTTGGTTTTTCTGGAGTTGACTCATTTTTCGGATTATCCGGCTTAGTTTCTCCTGGTACTTCTGGTTTTTCTGGAGTTGTTCCTGGGTTGCTTCCTTCTGTTTTTTCAGGTTTTGTTTCCGTATTATTTCCACCAGTAGGAGTTACCTTCCCTCCTACCTTTTCAGCAACAGCATTAACTTCTTCGATAGTTTTCGCTCTATTTAACTCTGCTCGTAACTTTAACTTATCTTCATTATCTTTATTTGAAGAAACAATTAGTTTTTTAACTTTTGTTTTTTCACTTCCAACAATAGCCGCATTAGTTTTTTCTGTTAAGTTTGAAATAGCTGCTTCCAATTGTTCTTTAGTAGCATTTGAATTTTTAAGTACTTTTTCTGCTTCTGTTCTAGCATCTATCCAAGCATTATTAGCTGGTTGATTTCCTTCATTAGCAATATATCCTTTTTCTGTTCTTAATTCTCTACTCACTAATTTTTCAAGTTCACCGCGTATTTTACTTAAATCCTCTTTTGGTTTGTCTTCTTTTTTTAATTCACCTAAATCTATAGAATCATAAAATTCATCTGTTCCTACTTTGTAAGGTACAAAGTTCCCATCTTCTTCTTTAATTTCTAAACTACCAGGTAATACTTGATTATCTTTTCCTTTTACCTTGATAATGTACTCTGCACCAACAGTTAATTCTATATTAGTTAAACTTCCATTACTACTAGTTACCTCAACTTTATCTGTAGAATCTTGTTTATTTACAAACTCAAAAGTAATTTCACGTAATTCTGGCTCTCTCCCATTTCTAACAAGAATCTCAGGAATTTCACCTTTTTTTACTGTTTTTTTATCAATTTTTGATTCTTTAATTTTATTTAAAGCTATTGTTATATTATCTATATATCCTTTAACATAAATTGGTAAAGTTTCCGGTTTTGCTAATTCTTCTTTTGCAGAATTAACAATGTCTGTCAATTCTTTACTAGGTGCTTTTCCTAGTTCTACTTCCGCTTCTTTTATCTTTTCTTTCAAATCAGTTTTCAAGTAATTTAAATCTATTTTTTTCACAACAAATACAGGAATTTTAGTTCCATTATAATCTGTAAGAGTATATTTCTCATTTGCATCACTATATGTTATAACTCCATTTTCTGAAACGTTTAGATTTACAGAATCCGGTTTGAACTCCCAATTGAATTGATCATTTTTAGATACATTTACTATATAATCTACACCATTTACTTTTTTCTCTAAATCTAGTTCTACTATACCGTCTTTATTTGATCGAGCATTTTTTAAAGTTGTAATTTTAGTTCTAATACCATTAACTGATAATTCAACATTTTCTACAGGATTTCCATTTTCATCTACTACTTTATAGTACGATTTAACAGTTTTAATTTCATTATCATTTTTTCTTTCTTCTTTAAATTCTATTATCCCTGTACTATCTGCAGTTATTATTTTATTATCAATACTTACAATATCTCCGTCGTCATCTGTATTGAATATTACATTTTCTCTATTAAATGCAGAATCCCTTTTTTCAATTCTTAACTCATATTTTTTATTTGGTCTAAGTTGATTTGACATCAATGTCAATGTGCCATCTTCACCTGTTCGTGCTTGTTTCACAATATTAGGTATTGATCCATCGAATTCATAAAGTCTAAATGGTGCATTTTTTATTGCTTTGCCTGCACTATCTATTACTTTTACCGTAATACCATCTAATGTCTCCACATCATCTTCTTCAGGAGTTTTTTCTTTTTCAACTTCCTTCACTTCTATATTTTGAATTATTTCATTTGTCTTAGCGTTAAATAATACAGTATATCCTTCTTCATTTTCTCTAGCAACAACATCTATTTCATCCATTTGATATTTTTCGTTGTCATTTAGAGTTACTGTATAAACTTCATCTTTAGTAAGTTCTACACCACTAATCATTCCTAAATTAGTATCTTTTTGGATTACTTCATTTTCATTTTTTTTATTAATAAATGCAAATGTTAACTTAGGTAACACAGGTTTATTTTTGTTTGTTACAACGATACCATCTATTCCTAACTTTTTAGATTCTGATACTTTTTCTTTTACATTCAATTTTATATTATTTACATCAATGTTAGTTTCTTCAGATTTATAATCTTCTTTGTCTACATATAAAACTTTTAAATTAACTGAGAGTTTTTTATTAGCAAATTCTTTCATAACATTGTCAGTTACACTTAAAGTAACTTTGTTTGTCTTTTCATCATAACTTACTTTTACTTTATCATTGTCTGAAGTTACTTTGATTGTTCCTTCTTTTGCATGTGATTTCAATCCTACAATAGGCATATCCATTTCAACAGAATTACTATCTAATATATATTCTCTGTTTAAATCAACATTTTGTTTAGAAAGATTGACATATTTTAATGCTGTTAATTTTTCTAATGAAGAATAATCACTAATTCTATTACCCTGCACGTTTACATCTGATAACTTAGTTAATTTACTAAAATCAATTTCAGAAATATTATTATTACGCAAATATAATTCTGTAAGTTCTACTAAATCTTTCACTACTGAAACATCTGTTATTTTATTTTTATCTAGATAAAGAATTTTTAGATTTTTTGCATTTTTCAATACAGATATGTCTTCAATTTTACTATCATTTGCCATAAATATTTCTAAGTTCACAAGATTTTTTAAGACTGAAATATCTGGAATGTTAGCATCAGATAATCCTAGCAATTTAAGCTTAGTCAAATTAGCAATAGCTGAAATATCACTTATTCTTTCTTCACCAATATTTCTAGCAAAATCCAATGATTCTAAATTCGTTAAATTCTTAACTGCATCAATATTTTTTATTTGGTTATGTGATAAGAAGAGATGCTTCAAGTTAGTCAAACCTTTAACTGGTGAAATATCAATAATATCATTATGTGATAATCTCAACAGTTCTAGATTCTTCAATCCTTTTAACGGAGATATATCTCTAAGTGCTCCTTTAGAATCATCTGGGTTTCCTGAAATAGTTAATTGTTTTAAATTAACAGCTTTCTCTAGTCCAACTATACTCTTAATTTGTTGATCACCTACAAATGATTCAAAAGTTTCTTCATCAAAACCTCTTATAGCAAAAGATTCCAACTGCTCCATATCTTTTTCATATATTTCTGTATCATTTTTATCTTTTCTATAAGATTTATCTTTAATTTTTATATTAAATTCTCCAGCTAAGCCATCATCTTCTTCATCTACACCCTTATAATCTTTCAACTTTTTAAGTAGAATTCGTTTTAAATTAGCATCTTCAAATTTTACTACTTTATTTTCTTCCTTCTTCCCAGGTTCATTTTGCTCATTAGTTTTTTCTGGTTTCGGTTGTTC
>CAURKK010000080.1:0-6501 GCA_963525505.1 uncultured Gemella sp. | reverse complement strand
ACTAAAATTACACTTGTTGCAAAGTTGATAAATTTATTATCCAACTTGTTTGAAATATAGAAGAAGTTAAATGACATAGTTCCTACAAAACTAATTCCTATGAAAATAGCGGCAATGTAGAAAATAATAATACTGTTCGTTAAAGTAAATAATACACTTCCGATTGTCATAAAACTCAACATAATTGGTAGAGTTAAATTTTTAAATTTCTTAACTAGAATACCGAAGATAACTCCAGAAAGGATACCACTTAAAGCTAAAATTGTAAGAAGATTTCTAGCTACATCTGGTTGATAGTGATATTTTTCAGCTAGTAGTGTAGGGATTTTGATAGTTGCTCCCATATAAGAAATTCCTACTAAAAATGTAAGGAGAGTTAGAACTATAGTTTCTTTATGGAACTTAATACTAACTTTTTTATTATTTACATTTTCAGTATTAGGTACGAATAATAGAAATATTATAAATATAGGAAGTGCTAAAGCATAAACTAAAAATGTATATTGAATACCATAGATTAATAAGTATCCTGAAATAAAAGTAGTTAAAGCTTTACCTATATTTAAAAATGCTGTTCTTAATCCAATCATAGTGCCACGGTGTTCTTCATCAAAAAAATCACTAATCATACTGATTGAAAGTGAGTTAAATAACCCGATACCAGCACCGAGTAGTAATCTACTTATTAAAACAATTTTGAAGTTTGTTGTAAAAGCGGGTATTATACCGAATATAAAGATAAGAAATAGTCCAAGCAGAACTGTATTTTTCTTTCCAATAAATTTAATAACACCATTGCTAAGAAGAACGAAAATCGTAATCATCATAGCAGGTATTGTAGCTAAACTCTCAACAGAAGCCAGGCCTATATTTGGATTATTAGTATGATAAAAATTATATAGGTTTGGGATTACAGGAGAGATAGCAAGATGTGACATTAATAATATAGAAATACTAAGTAATGAAAACTTAGCGAATAAATTTAATTTCATTTCTGTATCTCCTTTTCTTAGATATTTAAACCCGACTTTTCATGAAAAAGTTAGGAAAAAACTAAGTTTCTTATGAAAACCATACTATTCAAGTATAAAAAAAATATTAAATAAGGTCAAGTAATGAGAGGTTATATAAGTAAAGTAAAAAAACTACTAACCAAGACTTGTTAATAACACAATTATAAGATAAAATAAAGGTAATAATAATTATGGAAAGGTTTTGAGAAAATGGCAAAAGCAGAAATTAGAAGAATAGTAATGGATATGGTAGATGAAAACTGCTATATAGTTTATAAAGATGGCCGCGGGGTTATTGTAGATCCAGGGGAAGGTTTCGATAGAATTAAAAAAGCTGTAGATGAATTAAATGTAAAAATTGAAGCAATATTATTAACTCATGCTCATTTTGATCATATCATGTCATTAGATGAGTGTAGAAAGCATTACGGAGTTCCTGTATATATTTCGGAACATGAACGCGATTGGCTACAAAATCCTGACTTCAATGGATCAACTTTATTCCGTTTAAGAAGACCACCTATGACTGACCCAGCAGAATTTGAGTTTGAAGAAAATAAAAAATACGAAATTGCTGGTTTAAGTTTCACTGTACTACCAACACCAGGGCATTCACCAGGTGGAGTATCATTCGATTTTGGGAAATTTATCGTAGTAGGAGATGCGTTATTTAGAAGTGGTTTTGGAAGATATGATTTATATGGTTCAGATTATGAAGCTTTAAAAAATTCATTAGGTAATGTGTTGTTTAAACTAGACGGTGCAAAAATAGTTTATCCAGGACATGGTGATGATACTACGATTGAAAGAGAAAGATCTTTAAATCTTATAGGTTTCTAATTTTAAAAATAGGTAGGGATTTTATGAGAAAGTATATAGGAAGATTGTATGTTGATTATTTATTCTTTAATATTTGGGTGATAAGCTTAACATGTGTTGTGCTGGCTTCTGTGATTTTTAAACTTACTGGATTTGAAGAAGTGTTCGGTATAGATATCTATTTAATTCTATGGGTATTATTAGGGTTAGTATTTTTAAATCATATTATAGTTGTAATACTAAGAGACAAATATGAGTATAATACATTTTTTGAAATTACAGATGAACATTTTAAACTAGCTACAACATCAATGTATACATTTTTTAAATTGGAGAAAGTAGCACCACTTAGGAATATACTAGATTACACAATTAAACAAAATTTAATATCGAAAAAGTTCAATATTTATAAGGTTAGTATAAACACTGGTTCAGAAAAACTAGGATTCTATGTTTTTAGAAAGGACGTAAAACAGCTAGAACAATTACTATTAAATATACTCGAAAATAATCTTAGCTATAGGAGGTATAAAGATGAATAATATTAAGAAAAGTCGAGTACACCCTATGGTTATTATGGATTCTGTAATTACTGGATTAAGAATGTTTGGTATTTTTATGGTGCTGGCATTAAAAGAGCAAAATTGGAAATATTATTTACTAGTTTTAGCAGGATTTCTTCTACTAATAGTAATAGGTATATTTGATTATTTTGTAAAAAGTTATGAAGTACGTGATGGAGCGCTAATTTATACAAAAGGAATAATAAATAAAGAAGCAAAAAATATAAATCTTGAAAATATCCAATCAATCGACATGAGTTCTAACGTATTGTATCAAGCATTTAATCTACTTTCTGTAGATATTAATCTTGTTGGAGGTAAAATTAGGATAAAACCTCTGAAGAAGGAAGTCGCATTAAATTTAATTGATATACTAAGGGAGTTAAAACAAGATCAAGACGAGGATATAGTTACAGATCAAGAAGAAAAAGTACAGGAGTCTCAAAAGGAAATACTAAGATTATCAGTAAAAGACCTTGCGTTTTACGGACTACTTAGGGTTAGGTTCTTTGCAGCTTTAGGATTAATATTAGCATTAAATGACAAGATTCGAGATGTGTTTAAGATTATTTTTGATAATGAAGCTTATTTCGATGAACTACTTCAAAAGAATGCTGAATCAGTCGCAGGGAATATAACAGCCTTATTTATAATAATTGGAATCTTCATGATTTTAGTAGTAATAGGTTCAATTATTTTTACAATTGTAAAATATTATAATTTCCTACTTACGACAAAAGATCATAATTTACTGTGTAAATATGGATTGTTAAATAAAAAATCATTAGTAATAGATATTGATAGAATTCAAAGTGTAAAGTTAATATATCCGCTGCGTTATAGATTCTTTGGATTAGCGAAGTTATCTGTTGAAACTTTGACTAATAACGTATCAGAGGATTTAAGTGAGCAAAAATCTACGATAGATGTATTACCATTAGTGAAGAAAGATTTTGCACAGGATTTTGTGAAAAATAATCTAGGTATTGATATAGAATACTATGATAGTTTAGAAAGTGAAAAAATACAACGAAAAGCAAGAACGGCGATGTATCGTTGGAGTTTGTTTAATTGTAGTCTTTTACCAATAATAGTATTTGCGATATTATATTTTGCTAATATTGATTTTAAGTTCGAGTATAAAGTTTTAAGTTCACTTGCTTTATATCTTGTATTAGTTTCGTATAGTATTTTAGTGAAAAACTATATGTTGAAATATAACGAACTTTCTTATGATAAGCATTTCTTTAAAAATACATTTATGAGACAATTGACGATTATAACAGAATTTATTAAGGTTAAAAAAGTAGGAACTATAAATAGTAGAACAAACTATTTTATGAAAAAAAGAGATCTTGCTCATATATCAATAAATTCTATTGGGGTAAACTCGGATATTAAGTTGAAATACTATGATAAAGAATATAAAGAAAAATTAGAGAGAGATTTTATTATTTCGGAGGTGGGTTATGAGTAGAATATTTGAAAAAAAATCATGTAATTTACCATCGAGATCCGTTCAATATATAAGAATACACTACGGAATATATGCTCTAGTTCTTTTATCATTTGTAATTAGTAAATGTGTATATGACTATTTTAAAACTGAAATAAATTATAAATTTTTATGTTTAGGTATATTGGTGATATTAACAATATATGCTATAGTGGCTTTAGTTATTCCGCCTTTAGTAATTAGAAATTATTCTTATGAAATAGATGAAATGGGAGTTTTTAGAGTCGAAGGAGTACTTTTCAAGAGTAAAAAAACTTTGCCTTATAATACCATTCAAGATGTTACTATAAATACGGGCCCTATCTTAAATATGTTTAAATTAGCTAATATGCAAGTGACTGGAATATATAGTAAGCTCTCTATTAACTATCTTCCGATAGAGGAAGCGGAGAAGTTAAAGGGAAAAATTCTTCAAGAAAGAAGCAAGTATAATATTGAATATTAATTTTTTACTTTATTATTTGACAAATGACAGAAAGTATATTAAAATCGAATATGCTGATAAAAGAAATATAAATACTTATCAAGAGTGAGTGAGGGATAAGGCCCGATGAACTCCAGCAACCTAATCAATTGATTAAGGTGCTTTCCTTAGCAAAGTTTACTTTGAACGATGAGGTATACATAAAGACCTTGTCTATGAGATAAGGTCTTTTAATTTTTATTTTAAAGATATTAAGGACTTAGGAAGATTTGTATTAATATCAGACAAAAATATTTTAGGAGAAAAAAATGAGCAAAACATATTTATTCACATCAGAATCAGTAACAGAAGGACACCCAGATAAAATTGCTGACCAAGTGTCAGATGCGATTTTAGATGCGATTTTAGAGCAAGATCCATACGGTCGTGTAGCTTGTGAAACTTGTGTAAACACAGGATTAGCAGTACTTGTAGGAGAAGTTTCAACAACAGCAAACGTTGACTTCCAACAAATTGTACGTGATACAATTAATGAAATTGGATATAATGATCCTAATAAAGGATATTCAGGAGATCATATTTCAGTACTTGTAGGATTAGATAAACAATCTCCAGACATCGCTCTTGGGGTTGACAATTCATTAGAAACGAAACAACAAAAAGAAGAGAATGAAGTAGGTGCTGGTGACCAAGGTCTTATGTTTGGATTTGCAACTAACGAAACACCAACATTTATGCCACTACCAATTTACTTAAGTCAAAAACTTTCAAAACAATTAGCAGAAGTTAGAAAAAATGGAACTCTTACATATTTAGGGCCAGATGGAAAAGTTCAAGTTACAATCGAATATGATGTAAATCACAAAGTTAATAGAATTGATACAATCGTAGTATCTACTCAACACGATGCAGAAGTAACACAAGAACAAATTCATGCAGATATTAAAAAATATGTAATTGAACCGTGTTTAGATAAAAATTTACTAGATGAAAATACTAAATACTTTATCAACCCAACAGGAAGATTCGTAATTGGTGGACCAGTAGGGGATGCAGGACTTACAGGACGTAAAATTATCGTTGATACATACGGCGGGTTCTCACGTCACGGTGGTGGAGCATTCAGTGGGAAAGATGCAACGAAAGTAGATAGATCTGGAGCATATATGGCAAGATATATCGCTAAAAACATCGTAGCTAGTGGAATTTGTGATAAAGCAGAAGTGCAATTAGCTTATGCAATTGGAGTAGCGCACCCAGTATCGATTTTTGTTGAAACATTTGGTACTTCAAAAGTTGATGAAGGAGAAATTGTTAAAACTATTAAAGAAGAATTTCGCCTAACACCAAATGGAATTATCGAAACTTTAGATTTAAGAAAACCAATCTTCAAGAAAACAGCAGCATATGGTCACTTTGGACGAGAAGATGTTGAGTTTACTTGGGAAAGAACTGACAAAGTAGAAGCATTTAAAAAATTATTAAAAAAATAATATTAAAGCGTAGAATAGGTTAAGTCCTAATCTGCGCTTTTTAAAAACTTTAAAAAATTTCCGTTATAAAATTTTTAATCTTGATTACGTAGTTAAGGTAAAATTTGTTTTATAATATATTAAATTTTTTAAATGTTAGTCTATTTTTAATCATTTTAATTGAAAAATAAACGATAATGTAGTTTAATATAAATAAGGACGAAAAGTGAAGAAATTATGTACAAATTATGGAGGTAACTATGAACTTGTATGAGCAAATAGGAGAAGAAAAAATTGATCAATTAGTTATGCATATGTATGATGATATTATACCTAATGATGATAGAATTAATCTTTTATTTAATGATGGATTTGATAAAATTAAAATAGAACAAAAGAGATTTTTCAGATTATTCTTAGGTCAACCAGGGCACTCTATATTTGCTACGCCTGATTTGAGAAAAAAACATATGAAACTACCAATTTCAATAAGAGAAGCCAAGTATTGGTTAGAAGATTTTGAATTAGCATTGGATAGATTAGATATTGATCCTGCGATTAAAAAATTTTTTAGTCAAAAAATTAATTCATTAACTATGCAAATGATAAATACAATATAAAATAAAAACACGAGGAAATTGATCTGACCCCAAAAAGTTAGACTTAGGATAGCGTAGTAGTTGTAATGACTGCT
>CAURKK010000079.1:0-6530 GCA_963525505.1 uncultured Gemella sp. | reverse complement strand
GATCCGAATCACGTTGATAAATGGCTTCCATATACTTCCTTCTTTCCTAGTTAATATTTTTTCACTCCAATCCTACCAAATATTCCTTGAAAGAAGTATCACAAATCGAGTAGAGGATAATCTCTAGCCCCTCTCACACCACCGTACGTGCCGTTCGGCATACGGCGGTTCAACTAACTTTTAACGCATGTCGTTCAAGGTAATAATCCAAACACGAAACCAGTCCACGTTTTTCGCGGGTGCCCACGGAGGACTTACACCTCAGATGCATGACATGCCCGTCGTACACAAAAAACGGTTCATTACCTAATATGGTAATGAACCGTTTTTTGAGAATATAAAGAAAGATTTGGATTTGATAAACCTAACTCAAATTACTTATTAATGTACTGAGTAACGTTTTGCAATATCCGCGATATTATCAGCGATAAGGTCTGAAGTCAAATGAGAGCCTCCATTATCCAACTCCTCAAACCAATTCTTCAATACAACATTTGTGACAGAAGAAACAGTATCAGGAGTAATGCGATAATTCTTCCGTAAAAACTGTTCTACCTCAACTCTAAGAGCTTGTTTTTCATTTGTCAAAATCATATCGTGTCCTCCTCAACTAAGATTAGTTTATTTGCAATTTTTTGATCACATATACAAAGTTGTGTATCACCCTGATATTTTCCCAAAAGAATATCAGCGGTTTTTTCTAAGGAATTTACTCCCTTGAAATAGTCATCTAAAGTGACTTTCAAACGAGTAACTTGACCATCAAGAACTGGGCCAAATACTGCTGAAAAATTATGAAAATTACTTCCAGCCTTAGCGTCTAACTCCAATCTATTTTTATAAACAAACTGAAAGTATTCTTTATCAATTTCAAAAATCTTCGTTTCAACATCATTAGAATCTTGAAACTGATAACTTAAAACAACAGGCTTTACGTTTGGATTAAAAGGAAGTTCATCTTTTGTTTTTCGCTGAGCCCATTTAACAGCTTGAACAAATTTAGATGTCACATAAAATCCTATACCAAAATCACAGTTCCGTTTACTATGATAAACATCTATTCCATCTTTTAAAGATGGAACCTGAGTAGATGTCGTTCCGTGATACCAAATGGCTGTGTTGCTAAATTGATTACTAAAGCTTAACTCTTCCATAAATTAATTATATCATTTTACTATAATTTATGCACGTACTATTTTATAAATTTCATCTCTCATTAACTATTTTCCATTTCATTCATTAATCCATTGATTAAGATGTAAATCAAAAATCACTAATAGTATCAGTGACCTTTGATTCTTAAATTGAATTTTGCTCCTTTAAAATAAAGTCTTTAAACGCATTATTGAAAATAGTGATAGCTTTAGAAGCTTTTCTGCTCATTAAGTAAGTAAAAGAAACGGGGGTGGTTACTGTAGTGGTTTCAAGATGAGCAATCTTATCTGTAAAAGTCTTTTTTAAGTAAAGGGGCAGAAAGGAAATGCCTTGATTCATTTCTATTAGTTTGGCAGTTACTGTAATATCATTGATAGTAGTGAAATCGGCTTCTGGGACTAGCTCAATGATTTCTTTTTTTAGATTTTCCCAATAGACGGGGTGGTTATCGGATAATATTTTATAGTTTTTAAATAATTGTAATTCGTCGCATTTGACTGTTGTTTTAGGATAAAAGAGGGCAATCTTTCCTTCACAAATTTGTTCGGATATGATTTTTTTACTATATGGAACTTCTCTATCAATACCAATATCGAATGTATTCGTTTCAATAGCTTGTTCAATATGGCTATTTAGCACGGATACAGAGATATCAATATCTGGATAGCGCTGAAAGAATTCCTGTAAAAATTGTGGTAAAAGGTATGTGGCAATGTAAGGAGATACGGCTATTTCTATATGAAATTGTTGTTTTTTATTTTGTAGCCTAATCTTTTGAATACTTTGCTCATAGGTTTGTATAAGATTTTCAGCAATCTCTATAAATTCTCTTCCAACAGCAGTTAGTGTCAAGTTTCTTCCCACTGTTTCGAAAAGTTGAACTTGAAGGTGCTTTTCTAATTTCTTAATTTGTTGATGTAGAGTTGGTTCGGTAAGAAATAGCTCTTCGCTGGCTTTACGATAATTGAGATGTTTTGATAATACCAAAAAAGTGTAATACCAATCTAAGTTCATAGTTACTCCTATTTATAAATTTTTTCTTAATGATTTCTAAACTTTTTTCAAATTTTAAAATACCTTGATATAGTATACCATATTATTACAGATAGGAGCTCGTATCTAATAAAATAAGGAGTGAGGTATGATATACATTCAAGATAATACAATTAGAGATGGTATGCAGCAAACGTCGATTAAGAAAGATGTTGCAACTAAGAAAAAGGTTATTACTGAGATTAGTAAATCCAAAATTCATTCGGTTGAGATTGGTATGTGTGATACTATTCAAGATTTGAATATTTTAAAAGGCTATATGCGTATATTAAGAAAAGATCAATCTGGGGTAGTTTTAACTCGCTTGATTGAGAGTAGTATTGACTTAGCATTCCAGCTGTATAGTATGTTTCCTAATACGGTTATTAAACTACTGGTACCTGTTTCTAAGATGCATATAACCGAAAAATTAAAAACTAGAGAGGATATCTATCTAAAACGCTTAGAGAGAATTTTAGATTATTCTAAAGAAAAATCACTGCATGTAGATATGGTCTTAGAAGATTCAACACGTGCTAATAGAGAATTTTTATTCCAAGTATTAGATATTGTTTCAAACTATGAAGTAGGATTTGTAACTTTAGCAGATACTGTTGGATGTTCTACGCCAGATGAATATGGAAAAATGTTTAGTGATATTCATAGTAGATTTCCAGCTCTAAAGTTATCAGCGCATTGTCATAATGATTTAGGATTAGCAACAGCTAATACAGTAGCTGCGATTATGAATCATGCAAGTCAGATTGAGACAACCTTTTTAGGAATTGGGGAACGTGCTGGTAATACATCTTTAGATGAGGTGATTGCTATTTTACAAAAGAAGAAGTTTGATGAAATTGACTTTGATTTGCAGACTGTATATCAACTGTCTATAAAGATAAGTGATATTTTAGAGTATGATGTAGCACCCACTAAACCTATAATAGGGAAGAATGTCTTTGTACACGAATCAGGAATTCATCAAGATGGAACTATGAAAAATATTGAAATGTACCAGTATTTATTGCCGAATGAATTAGGAATTCCTAATTCCACTAATTATACAATTAGTGGAATATCTAGTAAAAAGGTTTTATATAGATATTTTGAATCGTTAGTAGGAGGTGATGTCAATATTGATGAACTAATAGGTTTTTATAGAAAATTGAGTAAAATTACTGATAAGCTTAGTCCAGAAGATTGTTTAGAATTGTTTAAATTAGAAAGAGGTTAATAGTGAAAATTTTAGAATTAAATCAGGAGAATTTAGAAATTCTCAAATCTAAATTAAACGCTGGATATCCCATCATAGTTCCAACAGATACTAACTATAATTTGTGTTGTCTTCCAGATAATAGGATGGCTATTAACCGAATTTTTGAATATAAAATTCGGCCTAAAAATAAGCCTCTCTCTATTTTCATGTCCAATCCTAATGATTGGGAAAAATATGGTAAGACTTCACAAACAAATTTAATGAAATTATTGGTCGATGAGTTTTGGCCAGGGGCACTAAATATAGTGGTAGAAAATATTAGTCCATTTCATTATGCAATAAATGATAGTTCCACAATTTCCTTGGGATGTGTTCAAAATGAAGTTTTTAGAGAATTTGTAGAATATTTAGGAGGAGTAGTTGCAATTACCTCAGCTAATATCTCTGGAACAGCTGATGACCTACTTATCACAGAGGAGGTCGCTGATGAACATATGGGAGATAAAGTTGATTATTTGTTAAAATCAAATGTAGAATCATTGGCTACTAAATCAAGTACTATAATAAAAGTTAATGATATTGGAACTGTCACTATTTTGAGGGAGGGAGATATTAGCAAAAAAGAAATCCAAAATGTATTACAAAAGGAGGGATATGTAATTGAAAAATAAGTTGGGAATAATATTCTATCGGATTTTATCAAGAGCATATTTCTATTTACCCTTTTTATTAATAATTTTATATTCAAAAGGATACTCAATTATAGGTATAGAATTATTGATGTCTTGTTATGGAATAGGAACGTTTGTAAGTTCTACTTTTATTAAAAGGTACATTAGCAATATTCCATCAAAGAGATTATTAATTCTGAGTGAAGTTGTCAAATTAATTGGATTAGGGTTATTAAGTTTATCTGATAGTACAATTTTAATTGTTATTGCTCAACTATGCTTAGGAGCAAGCTATTCTATTGGAGCTGGTGAGGATACTAATCTTATCCAGTACTTCTTAGATTCTGAAGCAACTGATTTTCAAAATAGAACAAATGGCTATATGTTCATCTCATTATTATTTTCTGGAATTATTGGGGGGACTCTTTATAAACTGAATCCTAATTATCCGATTTATGCCACGATTATTGCCACGATTATTAATACAATATTACTTTCTTTATTAGTACCTTTAGATTATAAGAAAGAGCAGCGTGAATTTAGAAATACTACTAAATATCAGTTGACGAATTTTGAAAAATATTGGGTTGGTCATTATGTTTTCCTAAGAGGAATCATCCTAGGACTATTTACAGGATTTTTACCATTTTATTTTTTTACAGATCTGCATATTTCAACTCAATATTTTGTCTTAATATTGGCTTCATACACTTTGATGGGAAATATCTCCTCGAAATTTTTTGTTAATAAGAATAGATACTTTTCTTCTGTACTATTGTTCCCATCTTTGCTATTATTTCTTACCAACAATATTATTTGTATTTGTTTAGGTATGGTTTTATTGGGGCTATCGTCTGGAATTACTAGACCTCAGACTATTAAAATGTTAAAAGAGAGTAATAGCAAATTGTCTATTGTTCTGAAAATTGCAGAAGTGTATTATGCTTGTTTTAATATCATATTTCTTATGTTAGGAGGTCTCTTATATTTAAATTTTAATTTTGAAGGGGTAATATGTATGTCGCTAATCGCTTTAGCTATTTATTGTATATTTAGCTTTATAATTCTTAAAGGAGAAAAAAATGAAAATTAAAACAACATTTAATAATATTTTACCAAAGGAGTTTGGAAAGGAAGCAAAAAGGGAAGATATAATGCAAGGAAATCCGGTTCGTTCTTTTGCGTTTGAAGTTGATAATTTACCCAAAGGTACTGAATATATCGCTTTTACTCTTATTGATTATGATGCCATTCCTGTTTGCTCTTTTCCTTGGATTCATTGGAGCGTTGCTGATTTAAAAGTTAATGGTGATAGTATTCAGATTGAAGAAAATATGAGCCGAATTGGTCAATTAATTCAAGGTAAAAATAGTTTTTCTAGTCAATTTTTAGATGGTGATTTTTCTGAAATTGATACAATGTTTGTTGGACCGACTCCACCTGATCGAGACCATAACTATACTTTAAAAGTGTTTGCATTATCAGAGAAAACAGGACTTAAAAATGGCTTTTGGGTTAATGAATTACTAAATAAAGTAAAGGATTTAACTTTGGGTACGGTTGAGTTAGACCTTATTGGAAAATGTTAAATTCATGATTGGTAAACCTAAATAAATTAAACGTTTAGGTCTTGTTATTATCTTGTAAAACCAGTAAAGTAGCTAAATCTACTATTTTTAGGGGAGTTAGTCACAAAGAAAATCAAACAGTTAGACTGACTGTTTGAGTATGAAAAAAGCAGATAAAAAATCCCTTGAGTAAATAACTTAGGGGATTTTAAAGGTTGGGATAGGGTATTGAAAAGCTCGTACAAAGTATAATAAAAATCCCCACCAAATATTGAAAATCTATTGAAATGTATTGAAGTTTATTAGCAGAATACATAAGTGGAAAGCTTGATTTTAATACATTTAGAAGATTAATGAAAAAGAAATATCACACTTTCATTCTTATTAAAATCCTTATAACTGTATTTTGAATGATTTTCCCCAATCAAGCATCCCTCTCTCTTATAAAATATATACATTCAGTTGTATGAAATGTAATATTGTTCTTATCAGACTTGAAACTTTTACTAATCCAACTATTTATCTTACACATTTATTTTAAACCTACAGTATCCTATTTTCTTAATATTCTACAGTGTAACACTGCATTTATATTATAACGCTAATATGTTCAGAAAAGAAATACTTTGTAAACCAATGTCTGTTATAACGGAAATTGTTAGAGATGTCTATCATAACAGAAATTGAGATAATGTCCATAACTTCCCTGAAGATAAATTATGTAGTCACAAACTATTTCATATCCAATATAGTGTAGGTTGTTTGGAGCATATCATCAACAAAAAAGAGAACGAGCTAAAACTGCGTTCTCCTTAAAATGGTAATACATTACTATCAAAGTAAAAAAGATGACTTACAGAACCTGTAAGCCACCTAGTCAGTCGGTTT
>CAURKK010000078.1:0-6550 GCA_963525505.1 uncultured Gemella sp. | reverse complement strand
TAATAATGCAAGCAAATGGAATTACAGGTGTTAAAGTAGTAAGAGGTGAGGTTGAGTTATCAGATCATTACGATCCAACAAATAATATTGTAGTTCTTTCACCTATAGTTCATGATCAACCAACGGTTGCATCTGTAGCGATAGCAGCTCACGAAATTGGTCACGTTATTCAAGATAAGGTAGCAGACTATAAACCGATGAGATGGAGACACTCATTAGTACCGTTAGCTAATCTTGGTGGAAACCTATCAACAATTCTAATTATGGTAGGATTTTTACTAACAGGATTAATTGGACAGTATGGTTATACAATTGCTTGGATCGGGGTAGGATTAATGCTATTTGCAGTACTATTCCAAGTAGTAACATTACCAGTTGAGTTCGATGCATCAAAACGAGCACTAGAACAAGTGGTTGACTTAAATATAGTAGACGATCAAGAACATAGACACTGTCGTAAAGTTTTAACAGCAGCAGCTTTAACTTATGTTGCTGCAGCAGTTATAGCTTTAATGGAAATGTTAAGATTCGTCTTCATATTACTAAATAGTAGTAATAGAGATTAATAACAAAAAGATTGTCAGTGAAAATTGGCAATCTTTTATTATTTTATATAAATAATTTTAGTCTAAAATTTTTCCGATAAATTCATTCCTTAAGCAGTACAAAGAGGTGGTCTTAAATCTTACTAGATTATGTAAATAATAAAGCTAAATAACAAATTAATATAGCTTTCATAATATCCATATTAGTGTTATAATATTGTAAGACTATATAATGAAGAGGTAAAAAATGATTTACGGAATAGGTTGTGATATCGTCGATATTCATCGCTTTGAAAAATATGTTGATGATAAGAAACGGCTTGAAAAATTATATACTGAAACAGAATTGAATGAGTTTTATAAAATAACTAATCATAGAAGGAAAATGGAATTTTTAGCTGGGCGTTTTGCTGTTAAAGAAGCAACATCTAAAGCATTAGGTCTAGGAATTACAAGAGAGTTTTCTTTTCATGATGTAGAAGTAAAAAAGGATGAAAAGGGAAAACCTTATATTGAATATCAAGATTTTATAACACATCTTACTATAAGCCATACTGATACAACGGTTGTGGCCTTTGTTATTTTAGAAAAAGAGGACAAGATTAATGATTAATGATAGACCAACACAATTAAGAGTAAACTTAGATGCGTTGTTAAATAATTATAATAAAATAAATGCTCTAAATAATAAAATTGGCTTGGCGATAGTAAAGGCTGATTCATATGGATTAGGAGCGAAAGTAATTGCAGATCATTTATATCAAAATGGTGTAAGACACTACGCCACAGCAACACTAGAAGAAGCTTTAGAATTAAAAGATGTTATCCATGATAGTATGGTTCTTGTATTAGGCGTTACCAATCCTCAAAATGTAAAATATGCAGTTGAAAATAATATTTCTTTAACGTGTCCATCTAGAGAATGGTTAGAAGATTCATTACAAAATTTACAGCAAATTGAAGGAAAATTAAATGTACATGTAAAGATAGACACTGGAATGGGGAGAATTGGAACAGCAGATGCAAAAGAATTAAAAGAAATTGATATTTTATTAGCTTCAGAAAAAATAAATTTTGAAGGAGTCTTTTCACATTACTCAAATGCAGATGGAGAAGACGATTATTATGATAATTATCAAACAGAAAACTTCGAAAACAATCTTAAAGTTTTCACACGTAAACCAAAATATATTCATATAGAAAATTCAGCAGGTACAGTCAAATATAGTGATAGAGAAGATATGTACAATCTTACAAGATTAGGGATTTCACTTTATGGATGTTATCCGAGTGGAAATATTGAAAAATTAGAGAAGGTACAATTAGAACCTGTAGCTAGTTTAATTAGCAAAGTGACACATGTTAAAAAATTTCAAGCAGGACAAAAGCTTGGGTACGGTGTTAGCTATGAAGCTAAACAAGATGAATATATCGCAACAGTGCCAATAGGATATGCTGATGGCTTACTAAGGAGAGCTCAGGGGTTTAAAATTAGAGTTAGATCTGAAGAGTGTGAAATTGTTGGACGTGTGTGTATGGATCAACTGATGATACGTTGTAGTGAGAATGTGAAAGTAGGAGATGATGTACTATTTTTTGGTGAATATAATGGTCAAAAAATCTCAGTGGATGACTTTGCAGAATATCAAAATACAATAAGTTATGAAATATTTTGTTGCATAAACAAACGTGTTCCAAGGATTTATTATAAAAAATAAAATGGAGTTATAGTATGTACGAGAAAATTACAAAGAATTTGTCAACTAAATTAAAAATACAAGATAAGTATATTGTTAACGTTCTAAATTTATTAGAAGAAGGAAATACAATAGCATTTATCGCTAGGTATAGGAAAGAATTAACAAATTCTTTAGATGAAGTTGCCATTAAACAAATTCAAGATGAATTTAATTATTTAAAATCACTTGAAGAAAGAAAAGAAGAGGTAATTAGATTAATTTCAGAAAAAGGTCTACTTACTGATGAACTAAAAAAAGATATTTTAGATCAAGAAAAACTACAGAGGGTAGAGGACCTATATCGTCCTTTTAAAGAAAAGAAGCGTACTAAAGCGACAATAGCTAAAGAGAAAGGACTTGAGAACTTAGCTAATTATATATTAAGATTACCAAAAACATTGGTAGATTTAAATAAAGAAGCTACGAAATATATAAATACTGAGAAAGAAGTTAATAGTTTAGAAGAGGCTATTAGTTATGCCTTAGACATTATTGCTGAAAATATTTCTGATAGTGCTAAATATCGTGAATATGTATTGGAAAATACTAGAAAATTTGGCCAAATTACTTCTGTACTTAAAAAAGGTGGAGAAGAAAAAGACGAGAATGCTACCTATAAAAATTATTATGAGTTTGGTGAACAGATCTCAAAAATTGCTTCACACAGAATTTTAGCTTTAAATAGAGCAGAAAAAGAAGGTATAGTTCGTGTAAGTATTGAAAATGATAAAGATAGATTAAATAATTATATACTTAGAGGATTGACAAGAAATCGTCAAACAGAAGTTAATGATTTACTATTAGAATGTGTAGAAGATAGTATGAAAAGATTAATCTATCCATCAATAGAAAGAGAAATACGCAGTGATTTAACGAAAAAAGCAGAAGAAGATTCGGTAGTTATATTCTCAGAAAATTTAAAGCAACTTCTAATGCAAAGTCCATTAAAAAATAAAAAAGTTTTAGGGATTGACCCTGCATTTAGAACGGGTTGTAAAATGGCAATTGTTGATGAATATGGTAATTTTATAGATAAGATGGTAATCTATCCGCATAAACCAGCTTCAGCAGATAAGCAAGAGAAGTCTAAAAAGGATTTAATTAAATTTATAAATAAACACAATATTAATTTAATAGCTATCGGTAATGGAACTGCATCTCGTGAAACTGAAAAATTTGTAGTAGAAAACCTGAAAGAAGCGGGATTAAAAATTGATTATGTAATCGTAAATGAAGCAGGAGCGAGTGTGTACTCTGCTAGTGAGGTAGCGCGTGAAGAGTTCCCTGATTTTAATGTAGAAGAAAGAAGTGCAGTGTCGATTGCACGTCGTATTCAAGATCCATTGAGTGAACTTGTAAAAATTGATCCTAAATCAATTGGTGTAGGTCAATATCAACACGATATAACACCTAAGTTCTTAGAAAAAGAACTTACATTCGTAGTCGAAACTGCAGTAAATAAAGTAGGGGTAAATGTTAATACTGCATCAGTATCTTTATTATCATATGTTTCAGGTGTTAATAAGCAAATTGCTAAAAACATAGTAGCTTATCGTCAAGAAAATGGAAAAATAGAAACTATTAAAGAAATAGCGAAAGTTCCCCGATTAGGTAAAAAAACTTTTGAGCAATGTGTAGGTTTCTTCAGAATACCGGATAGTAAAAATATATTTGATGCGACAGGTATTCATCCTGAAAGTTATAAGGCAGCAGAAAATCTACTAAAAGAACTTGAATTATCGACAAAAGATGTTGGAACTGAAGAGTTTTCAAGTAAGGTAGAAAGTGTTGATAAGAAATATTTGGCAGAAAAAATAGGTCTAGGGGTAGAAACGCTTGAAGATATAATTAAAGACTTAAAACAACCGTTAAGAGATGAACGTGAATCATTCTCAAAACCATTATTAAAATCAGATATCTTAACGATAGATGATCTTCAAATTGGTGTTAAACTAGCAGGAACTGTAAGAAACATCACACAATTTGGAGCGTTCGTAGACATCGGTCTTAAACAAGATGCGATGGTACACATTTCGAAAATTAGTAAAAATTATATAAAAAACCCACTCGATGTGCTTAGTGTAGGTCAAATTGTTGATGTTTATGTAATAGATGTAGACAAACAAAGAGGACGTGTTGCACTAGCAATGTTTAAAGATTAAAGGAGGGGAAAAATGAGTAATAATAAATCGAAATACCTTCCAAGTATAGATAGCTTGAGGGCATTAGCAGTAATAGCTGTTATTATTTACCATGTAGATGTAAATTACTTACCAGGTGGATTTTTAGGAGTTGATTTATTCTTTGTTTTATCAGGATATTTAATTAGCTCATTAATAATAAAAGAATATAAGAAAACAGGTAGTATAAGTTTATATAATTTCTATATAAGAAGAGCCAGACGTTTGTTACCTGCAGTATACTTTATGATTACGGTTATATTAATAGTTTTGGTGCTATTTAATGAAGTTTTACTTAGAAAAAGCCACCTTGATGCTATTTTTGGATATATATATTCAAGTAACTGGTGGTATATATTTCATAAATTAGATTATTTTGATAGTTTTGGATCACAAAGTCCATTTAAACATTTATGGTCACTTGCTATTGAAGAACAGTTTTATATGATTTTTCCTTTATTATTCTTATTAATTAATAGGAAGAAGAAAGGAAAAGATGGTGTATATAAATTAAATAAAAATTTCTTATATGTAGTTGTAGGAATAATTTTTATTTCGTTGGTTACGCATATATTATTATTTGATATAAATAATATAAGTAGAATATACTTTGGTACTGATACAAGAGCATTTTCACTACTTGTAGGAGTAGTAGGTGCGATATTGTATCCTATTGATAAATTAAATAGTAAAATTACACCACAAGAGAATATGATATATAGTGCTATTTCATTAGTGTCTATTGCTTCATTAATAACTATTATGATCTATACATCAGAGTATAACACTTGGTTATATAGAGGTGGATTTCTACTTGTAGCAATTTTAGGATTGATAATTATAATTAGTAGTGGTAGGCAACATACTTTGATGGCAAAATTATTGTCATTTAAACCTGTTGTGTTTGTCGGAAAAATTTCTTATAGTTTATACTTATGGCATTTTCCAGTATTAGTTTTAACTACACCAGTATCAGAAATAGGTAATACTAATGTCCTATTCGTCATATTGCGAGTTGTATTAACATTTGTTTTAGCTATTATTAGTTATGTATTTGTAGAAACACCGATAAGAAAATTAGGATTTAAACACTATATAAGAATTATCTACAAAAAAATATTAAAAAAATCTAAGAAAACGAAAAGAGTTGTAGCAAGTATTGCGATGTTAGTATGTGTATTATTTATTATGGGGATATTTGGCAAGAGCGCACCCTATATTTCTACAGCTTTTGTAAAAGAAGTTGAGTCTAATAAAGAAAGTCAATTTGTTAACAAAGGTGAGAATAATAAAGATAATAAACAAACTCAAGAAAATAAAGATAATAACGAAAATAAAAATAAAAAAGATAATAAACAGAATGACGAAAAAAAATATAGCTCTGTTGTTATCATGGGAGATTCATTAACTGTAGATATCGGAGAAAAATTCCAAGAATTATATCCAGGTGCTGTGATTGATGGGAAAATAGGGCGTCAATTATATGTTGCGATAGAAGAAGCTAAAAATTACTCGCAATATAATAATGAAAATTCAGCAATAATTTTCCAATTAGGAACTAATGGACCTTTCACAGAAAGTCAAATAGAAGAATTGTTAAAAGTTTTCGATAAGGCTGATATTTATTTTGTAAATATTAAAGTTCCAAGAGCTTGGGAAAAAACAGTAAATACAGCATTAAAAGAAGCAAAAGAAAAACATTCTAATGTAAACATCATAGATTGGTATACTGTGGCTAATAGTAGTAAAGATTTATTTGAACCAGATAGAGTTCACTTAAATCAAAATGGGATAGCAGAAATGGTATCGTTAATTCAGAAGAATTTGAAACGTCCAGTAGAAATTAAACAGTAATAATCAAAAAGTAAAAAGAGAACTAAGTAAAAATAAAATACTTAGTTCTCTTATTTACTAATTATAGTTGATTAATGAATTTATATAAGCTTTTCTTATTGAAATGTTGAACTTTAATTGAAATATTAATATAATTTGTGATATAATTATTTAGTATTATAATTTATTTAATAATAAAAAAGGAGATAACTATGACAAAAGTAAGAGTAAGATATGCACCATCTCCAACAGG
>CAURKK010000077.1:0-6570 GCA_963525505.1 uncultured Gemella sp. | reverse complement strand
ATCTAATTGGCATAATAGTATAATTTGTTATGTATTTCTAGGTATGATTAGCAATAATACGGATAATATCTCTACTAAAGCAATTCTTACATTAGTAATGTTTTTAATATTAATAAGCGAATTAAATACAATAAAAATATTAAATAATAAAGACACAGAATTATTTGTAGAAAAGATATAGATACACTGAATAGTAATATATTAATTTTTAAAAAATGAATAAATTCATAGAGTAATTTTATTGTAGTGATTTTCTAAATCATGATTTTAAAGTTACTCTTAATTTTTATTATCATCGGACATATTTAATGTATAAAAATTTTTATTTATAAATTAGATAATCAAATTTTAATAAATTCCAATATTGTGGTATAATTTATACAGATAAATAATGAAGGATATACTATGAGAAAATATAATTATAATGAAAGATTAGTAAAAGAATTAAACATTACTCCTTTTATAAAAAAATATAATTTTAACAATGAGGAATACAACACTGCAATTTTTTGTGCATTAAGTTCTGTTTATAGTCATACTCTATCTAAAGAAGGAGTGACATCAAAATCAATATTGCTTGGCGATTATTATAGTTTTGAGTATTATAGTTTATTAAAAGACAGTCTTGATAAATTAGCTAACCTATCTGACACAATGAAGAGTGGGTATTTTCAAGTTGTTACTGGTAAAATAGATTTAGAAGAGTTTTATTTTAGTATAATTAAGACTTGGTTTAGTTTTTATGATGTTGAATTTAATGAATCTGATAGTAAACTAATTACCTTTATTTAAATTAATGGAGAATAAAATGTTAAAACAGTATAATACGTTGGTACAAGACGTATTAGAAGATATTTTTGAAATCACTAAGAGTGATGATGATAGATTAAATCAGATTATCAAGAAGTATTTTCTAAACGGTGGTAAAAGGGTAAGAGTACTTCTTTTACTTATATGTGCTAAATTAGGAAATTTTGAACTTAATAAAAAAAGAATAATTCGAATGGCTAGTATAGTGGAAATAATTCATACTGCAAGTCTAATTCATGATGATATTATTGATGGTGCTGATACGAGGCGTGGGAGTGCTACTATGAGTAAAAAATATGGTAATGAGTTTGCTCTTGGAGTTGGCGATTATCTGTTTTCTGTGATTCTACAAGAAGTTTCAAAATTTAATGATATTAGAATACATGATTATTTAGCGAAAACACTAAAAGAACTTTGTATAGGTGAGTTAATTCAAGAAGCTGGATTATATAATATAGAAACTAGAAGGATAGATTATCTTAAAAAGATTAAGAGAAAGACAGCTATTTTAATAGCTTTTTCATGTGCTGCGGGAAGTATCGTTGCTAATGCTACAGATGAAGACATTAAAAGCTCATATGCGTTTGGATATTATTTGGGAATGAGTTATCAAATCATAGATGACTACTTAGATTTTGTTGGTGGAATGGAAAACTTAGGTAAGGAAATTGGTCAAGATTTAATGAACGGAAATATTACTTTGCCAGCATTATTAGCTAAGGAGATGAACCCGGAATTATTTAAGGATTTCACAAAAAATACAAGTAACGAAGAAAAGGAAGAAATTATAAGTTATGTAAAAAATAATGACTTGGTTTTATCAGATACTTTAAATATAAGTAGAAGATATTTAAAAAAAGCTCAAGAGAGTATAGATAAAATAGATATTAATGTTAAAAGTGAGTTGACTTTTATAATGAATAAACTATCAAGGAGAGATAATTAAATGGATTTACAACAATTTTTAGAAGAATTAAAAAATATTGATTTTGCTAATTTAGATAGGGAACAACAAGAAGAATTTCGAACAATACTTTTAGATAATGGATTATTTGATGAGTGTTTAGAATTATCAAAAGTTATATATGAACAAAATAGAGATGAAGATACTGCAATAGAAGGATATGTTCATAATCTTCTTTATTTAGATAGAAAAGACGATGCCTTAGTGGTATTGTATAATTCACCTAAAACACCATCAATATTATATCAAGAAGGTTTAATTTATTTAGAAGATGAATTATATGAGATTGCGGAAGATAAGTTTTTAAATGCTCGAGCAGGTACGGATTTTGATGAAGCTATTCGTGCTATTGATAAAGAGTTGGTGGCTATTTATTTAGCAACTGGTCGTGAAGATAAGGCTAAAAATTTAAGTGAGAGAATTTTCCATGAAGAACCATCATTAGAAAATTTCCAAACTGCATTTGATAATTTATTTGCTTTAGGTTTATTTGATGAAGCAATTAAATTTTATAATGAGAATGGAAGAGGATATGAGGATGCAAGTATATTATTCTCATTAGCATTTGCATATAATCAGACTCAAAATTTAGAAAAATCTAAAATGCATTTATTGAAGACTATAGCACTAGATCCTGATTTTACTGAAGCGTATCTTCATCTTGGTCACATGTCAAATGGAGGAGAGGCAAAAGGCTATTTAGAAAAGTATGTAGAATTACAAGGTATGGCGATAAGTGGTTATTTACATCTGATCTCTTTATACAAAGATGATCAAGAATATGATAAGATTCGCCTTCTTATGCAGGAAATTCTGACTTCTCAAGGAATTTCGGAAGAAACATTGTTTATTACAATAAGAGCTCTCAAATCATTGTATGAATATGAAAAAATTTATGGTTTATATAATGAACATGCAGTTATAAAAGACGATCCAATCTTGTTGGGTGCTGCATTGAATGCATTATCTGAAGAAGAAGACTATATTGATTTTGTAGAAGAAGAAGTAGTAACTTACTTTGAAACATTACATGATGAACCAACATATTTAGAAACATTGAGAAATGTATATGATTTAACTGGAAGTTCAAGAGTGCTTGAAATAATTCAACACTTTGAGCAACATCATGGGCCTCATGGTCATCACCATTAATAGATAATAGAATAGTTTAAAGAATAGGAGGTGTTACTTGTGGATTATAGTTTTAAAGATATTTATTCTGTAGCTAAATCAGTTGTTGAAACGGATAGTTATGTAATCTATCAAACGATAAAATCAAAGCTTTATTTTAGTGGGAATTACTTGTTGATGAAAAAAGAACCTACAACGGTTGATGAACTAGAGTACTATATTTCATCATGTCGAAATTTCTTTAGAGAAAAAGATGTTAATTTTGTTCATCTGGCTGCGCTAGAGAATGTTAAGTTATCAAGAAAGTTAAAAAGATATTTAAAAAAGGAAAGTTTTAGTGAAATAAATCTTTACTTGTATTATTTAAATATTAAAGATTTTATCGAACAAGAAGTTAGTGAATTTACTGTTGAATATCTACAAAAAGTTGATTTAAATAGATATTTGAGTTTTCAGTATAAAATAGATGTGGAATCTAGTAATGAAGAATGGGCTGAGCACAATCAGTCTTTACTATATGAAAATATTAGATCTGAAAATATCAAGCAACTTGTTGCTAAAGATGGTGATAAGATAGTTGGATCAGCTAATATTATTGTTAAAAATAATTTCTTTGAGATAGATAATCTGTATATAGCACCTGGATATAGAAATTTAGGAATTGCTAAGCATATTATTACTCATGCGATAAATAATGAACGCAAAGATAATGTTCTTTTAGTTGCTGATGCAAATGATACACCTAAATATATGTATGAAAATATAGGGTTTGTGAAAATTTCGGAACAAGATTTCTATTTAAAAACAAACTTATAATTTTTTGATTGAGTAATTCAAAAAATATTTTTGAATTACTCTTTTTATGATATATGCTGAATTTGATAAAAAAAATTAGAATAACCTTTATTGTATTGGTATTGAGAAAATAGTTAATATGTAGTAAACTTATATTAGTATATATAGGAAGAGGATGTGAGAAAAGTAGTGAAGAAAACTGGAAAAAGAATTTTAAAATTTATAATTGAATCTACAGCAGTGATTTTAGTTATTTATGGAGTTTTTTCAGCAGGAGGACATATTAAAGCCAGAAAAGATGCTATAAAGCAACAAGAATTAGCTAAGCAAGAAGTTCAGACCGATGAAAATAAAAACGAAGAACCAGTTGTAGAGAATAGAAAGCTTAGTGAAATTGAATTGAATGAAGCTTTTGAAAAAATAATTGAACAATACAAAGGAAATAATGAGATAGGTATTGTTTATAAAAACTTTGCTACTGGATATAGATACGCACAAGAAGATAAACGTTATTTTACAGCAGCAAGTACGATCAAAGTAGTGTATGCTATGAAGATATATGATAGAATTAGGAAAGGTGAGTTATCTAAGGATACTGATATTGAATATAACGAGAAATTTTTGGAAGATGGTAATGGACAAATAACAAATAATAAAAAGAAAGATAGTTATAAGCTTGATTATGTTATACAAAATATGATTCAATATTCTGATAATACTGCGACTAATATGTTGATGGGAAATAGTGCAACAGCTGCTTCTTTAGTAATTAAATATCTATCTGAATTAGGAGTAACACTACCACCAGAAGAAGCTCAGGCTAATAAAATAACTCCAGCTATGATGGAAGCTGTTTGGAATAAATTGTATAAAGAACGAGATAAATACCCAGAATTAATTAAGTATCTTGAAGATTCAGATGACGGTGAATGGATTAAAGAGGGGATTGCAAATAAAAAAATAGCTAGTAAGTATGGAGCAATTGAATCTAATTATCATGATACTGCAATAGTATTTGGAGATAAAGATTACTTATTGCTTATCTATACAAATAATTTAAGTAACTCAGGACAAAGTATTAAAAATATTTCTAAGAAAATTGATGAGATAACTAATAACAATATGTAATAAACAAGATAGGAGAAGATTCCTATCTTGTTTATTTTTAGCAATTAACAATAGCACACCAATAGAGAATGAATTTTATATAAATAATAAAATATAAATTACTGTATTTAATGTTATTACAGAAATGAAAGGGTTATCTTACATTAGAAGGGTACGCTTATTCCTTTATTAATTTTAAGTTTCATGCTATAATTAACAGGTTATATAAATAAGACAGTATATAAAATCGAATAAATTAAGGAGAAACAAATGACAACATTTGAAGAATTAGGGGTTAGTCAGGAAACAATTCAATCACTAACCAACATGAATTTTATATCTCCAACTGGTATTCAAACAGAAACAATTCCATATGTATTATCAGGAGTTGATATTTTAGCACAAGCACAAACAGGATCAGGAAAAACAGGTGCTTTTGGAATACCGTTAGTAGATACAGTAAGGCGAAATGATCAGTTACAATCATTAATCCTTGCCCCAACCCGAGAATTAGCTCAACAAGTCGGAGAACAACTTAGACTTATGTCGAGAACTAAAGGTTTAAAAGTTAGTATTGTATTTGGTGGAACAAGTATTGAAAGACAAATTCAAGATTTAAAAAAACGACCACAAATAATAGTAGGTACACCGGGACGTGTAATTGACCATATTAATAGAAGAACAATTAAATTAGAAACTTTAACACATTTAGTATTAGACGAAGCGGATGAAATGCTAAATATGGGATTCATAGAGGATGTTAGATTTATTTTATCAAAAATTACTTCAAGACATCAAACACTACTATTTTCAGCAACTATGCCTAAAACAATTATGGAACTTTCAAAAGATTTCATGAATGATTATAAACTTATTAAAACAATGAGTGATGAGGATCTTAGGCCGGATATTACAGAGTATGCGACAATAGCTAGAGAAAATGAAAAATTAGAAACATTAATAGGATTTTTAGATGTTCAAAATCCTAACTTAGCAATTGTATTCGGAAGAACTAAACGCCGTGTTGATGAATTATCGAGTGCTTTGATTGCGAAAGGTTATTTAGCAGAAGGTTTACATGGTGATATTACTCAGTCTAAACGTTTAGAGATTTTACGTAAATTTAAAAATAACTCATTGCAAATCCTTGTTGCAACTGATGTTGCTGCTCGTGGTATAGATATCAGTGACGTTACACATGTATACAATTTTGATATACCTCAAGATGTTGAAAGTTATACACATAGAATAGGTAGAACGGGGCGTGCAGGTAAATCTGGTGTAGCAACAACATTTTTAAATCCTGTAGAAATGCCTTATTTAAAAGATATTGAAAATTCTCGTGGTGAGAGAATGAAGATGTTACGTCCATATTCACAAGAAGAAGTGAAAAAATCTCGCCATAACAGATTATTTGAAGAAGTAATTTCTGAAATGGACAATAATCATGTTGAGTTTAATAGTTTAGCAAACAAGTTATTAGCCGAAACTAATGCTGAAAAAGTTATAACTATATTATTAAGTAAGCTAATTACAGATAAAAAAGATGTTGATGTCGAATTATCATTCGAAAAACCATTACCTCGTAGACAAGAAAAAGGTAGACGTTCTAATAGAGGAAATGATAGACGTCGACGTTCAGAAAATCGTCGTTCGGAATCTCGTGGTTCAGATAAACGTGAGAAAAAAAATCGCAATGAACGCCGTGGAACAGATAAAAAATTCTTCGATAAAAAAGGTCGTAGAATGCAAAATAAATAATT
>CAURKK010000076.1:0-6659 GCA_963525505.1 uncultured Gemella sp. | reverse complement strand
CTGGTTTAACTACAGGTCCGATAATTGGCTATAGTGTAGCGAATATAATTTTAGGGAATAATATAGAATTAGACCCGCAAGATTATAATATTGTAAACTATATAAAAATGGAAAATAGGTAGAAAATTTTTTAGTAGTATATTGTTGATTTTTTGAAATCTGTAAATAAAATATAAGATGTTTTATAGTAACGATATTGTAATTTTGATATAAGTAACACTATGTAAAATAATAATTTTTAAATTCTGAAGATATTTATTGAAAATATCTTCTTTTTTCTTCTATAAAAATGTCACAACGCTTGCATTTTATGATATAATTGAAAGTGGACTGTTGTACGCATTATATGTTGTTTTTGCGTGCTAAAGATATTATTAATCAAAGGAAGGAGATTATTTATGATAGCTGAATACTTATCAGGAGTAAGTACTCTAACACTAATTATTCATTTATTGGATATATTATTAGTTTGGTTCTTAGTGTATAAATTGCTAAGTTTATTAAAAGGTACTCGTGGTATGCAACTTGTTAAAGGTATATTAATCGTTATTGGATTGAAAATATTCTTTAACTTTATTGGATTCAAAACGATGACATATATATTCGAACAAGTAGTTACTTGGGGAGTTCTAGGAATAATGATTATATTCCAACCAGAATTAAGACGTGCTCTTGAATACATTGGAAGGGTACAGCTATCGAATATCTTCAATATCAATTATAAAGATGTACAAAAAAATTCTACTGAACATATAATAAAAGCTGTTGTTGATTCATCAAGACATATGGCTCGACGAAGAATAGGAGCGCTTATAGTTTTAGAAAATAATACAGGACTTGATGAATATGTAGAAAGTGGTATTACAGTTAATGCTGAGGTGACAAATGAACTTATAATTAATATTTTCATTCCTAATACACCTTTGCATGATGGTGCAATGATAATAGATGAAAATAAAATTCGTGCTGCAAGTTGTGTGTTGCCTCTATCAGATAATAGATCTATAGCTAGTAGTTATGGGACTAGGCACCGTGCAGCTTTAGGGTTATCTGAAGTGACAGATGCTATAGTAATTGCTGTATCAGAAGAAACAGGGAAAATTAGTGTATGTCAAAATGGTGTTTTAACTTCAGATTTTTCGACAGAAGATTTAGCGAAATATTTAGCTAAAAACTGGAAACAGCAAGATAAAATAATTAAATAAGAGGTGATATTATGCAACTAAAAGAAAATAATAAGTTAAAGTTAATATCATTTTTAATAGCAATACTATTGTTCTTATCAGTTAATGAGAATTTCAAGAACTTCTCAGTTCTCGGAGGTGATACGAACGATAATGCTACTGCATGGGTTAGTGATATCCCACTTGAAGTTGATTATGATAGAGATAAATTATATGTGGTAGGTATTCCTAATACTGTTTCTGTGAAATTAACTGGAGCACAGACAAAAGTTCAAAAAGAAACTGTCGCTAAGAATTTTAAAGCGAAGTTGAATCTTAGAAATGCTCAGATAGGTGATGATCAAAAGGTTAAGATTGAAATAGATGGTTTGGGAAAAGGCGTAGATGGGACTGCAGAACCTTCTACAATAACGATATCTATTAGAGAAAAAGCGACTAGAGAGTTTAGAGTTACGCCAATAGTTAAAAAAGAGCGATTATTGATTGGTTATGAAGTAGACAAACTTAGTGTTACGAATGAAACTGTTAAGATTTCTGGAGCAATCGAGAGTCTTAATAGAATAAATGAGGTTCGTGCTGAGAGTGATACGCGCACGAAGATTAATAAAAACACTAGAGAAGAAGCTAAACTGATAGCTTATGATAGTGATTATAATAAAATAGAGGATATTCAAATTGAGCCAAATTCGACGCTTATGAGTATTGAACTAAAAAATATCGAAAAAGAAGTCCCATTAGAAGTGAATACTATAGGTAGTTTACCTTCGGGATTTGAATTAGTTAGTGCTACTGCTGATGTTACTAAGGTGACGATTAGAGCAGAGAATGCTAATGACTTGGCGAGAATAAATGAGATGTTCGTTGATGTTGACTTGAGTGATGTTAAAGAAGAAACAGAAGAACGTAGCAATCTGAAAATATATCCGAAAGAAAACATACGAATAGCGACGGATACGCCGATTGTTAAAGTAACGATCAAGATAAGGAGAAAATAATTATGTCAGATAAAAAAATGATGTTTTTAGCTATTAATATGCTTATAACAGTTTTTAGTTTAGCTATAATAATAGGAACTATGTTTATAGAAAATCAAAATGTAAAAAACATAGCAATTTTTGTAGCGATAACGATATTAATAGTTCAAAAGATAGTAGAGATAAAAGTAATTGAAGAAACCCGAAAAATCAGTGTTGTAATATTACTTATAATAATTGCAGCTGCAGGGTACTTCGGCTATAGATTATTTTAAAAATATGTAGAGGAGCTGGGGTAGGTAGTGGAATCTACCTCAGTTTTTTTGATAAATTTATAGGAGATGTTATGAACAAATTATTTTCATCAAAAATATATATAAATCATAGATTTAAACTTATTATGTTGCTGGATTTATTGACAGTAGCATTAGGGATAATAGCATCGATATTTTTAGGTAAGGCAACAGATCCATTTGCAATGTTGAATAGCCACCATATCGAAATCCTGGAGTTTTTAGTGATCTCTTTAGTAGTTTATACAGCTAGTTTTTATTTATTTGGTACTAATAAATCACTATGGTCTTACCTAGGTGTAAATGAAATAGTAAACATCTGTTTCTCAGTAGTGCTGGGAGATTTAGTAACTAGTATTTTATACCAATATATGCTACCTGATACATTTTCAAATGTTAGATTCGCGATTTTTTCACCGCTATTAATAATCGCAGGAATGATGTTTATAAGAATGCTTTATCGTGCTTTAAGAGAAAGAGAAGCGGGTAAATATGGAGCCACTTCTTATAAGAATACATTTATAATAGGTGCAGGAGATGCGGGTTATATTTTATTAAAAGAATTGTCTAAAAATAATATTTTCCGTGCGAATGTAGTTGGTCTTATCGATGATAACAGAAAAAACTCTGTAATCAGTGGGGTTACGGTTGTTGGAACAACGTATGATATGCTGAAGCTTATTCCGAAATATGAAGTAGAACAAGTCTTTTTAGCTATTCCTTCGATTAGTGCTTATAATAAAAATAGAATATTGAACGTACTAAAAGAAGCGAATGTTGCTGTTAAAGTAATGAGCTCAGGTATTGCAGTTGAAGATGGAGAGAGTATTTCTAAACACTTAAAAGACGTGTCTATTGAAGATTTATTAGGACGTGGTGAAGTGAAACTGTCTCAAGGTGAGATTCGTTCATATATTAAAGGAAAGAGTATTCTCGTTACTGGTGCTGGTGGTTCAATCGGAAGCCAGATTGTGCGAGAAATATTCAAATTCAAACCTAGCCAACTTGTTTTAGTAGATGTTAACGAAAATGCATTATACATGTTAGAACGTGATTTAGATTTTGAAAAATCACATAGTAAGGAATACGAGGATATAAACTATATTTCTGAAATAGTAAGTATTCGTGAGAAAGCTGCTTTAGCTGAGGTGTTTGATAAGTATAAACCTGATGTAGTGTTCCATGCGGCAGCGCATAAACATGTGCCTTTAATGGAACGTCGTCCACAAGAAGCGATAAAAAATAATGTTTTTGGAACGAAAAATGTTATGGATGTAGCGATTGAAAAAGAAGTAGAAAGATTTATTATGATTTCTACTGATAAGGCGGTAAATCCTACGAATGCGATGGGAGCTTCGAAACGTTTAACAGAGATTATCTTACAATCAAAAGGTAATAAGTACAAAACGAAATTTGCTGCGGTTAGATTTGGTAATGTATTAGGTTCTAATGGTTCTGTAATTCCTATTTTTAAAGAACAGATTAAAAAAGGTGGACCTATCACAATTACGCATAGAAATATTATTCGTTACTTCATGACGATTCCAGAAGCGGCACAATTAGTACTACAAGCTGGGTATTACGCAAGTGAAGGGGAGATTTTCCTATTAGACATGGGAGAACCCGTAAAAATAATAGATCTTGCGACAAACTTAATCAAACTATCAGGATTAGAACCATATAAAGATATCGATATCGAAGAGATCGGTCTAAGACCTGGCGAGAAAATGTATGAAGAGTTATCACTTGATTACGAAAGCAGTGAGAAAACTGATAACAAAATGATCTATAAAAATACAACTTTAGACATTGATGTAGATGAATTAGATAAAAAATTAAATGAATTAAAATCAATGATAGGACATTCAACAAATGAAGAAATACGTAGCAAGTTATTTGAAATAATAAATTGTTATAACGGATAAAAAAAGGAGGACGATTCAAAAGTTATTTTGAATCGCCCTTTTAACTATAGGAATGACGCGGAAATCTTGATTTCTAAGAAACAAGATTTTATCGAGTCACTCTCTAGCTAGTTTTAGAGAGTGTTATTTTTTATTTTTCTACGTTTTTAGTTTTTTTAGCTATATAGTTATTTATAATCAAAGCTAATACTATAGGTAATTCCAAATAGGTAAGTTTGAGTACAAATAATAAAGTTTTGTATTTTTGTTCAAAGTCTGGACTAACTGCTCTATCTAAGATTAATAATAGTGCAATACCAAATAAAAAATAGAATACTAGAAATATGTAAAATCTTTTTTTGTGTTTTTCTGCGTTTAACATAGTAACCTCCCTGAAATCGTGTATTGCGTATTTGCTATGAATGGGGAGTGACTCAAAAATTATAATTTCTTAAGAAACAAGATTTTGTCGAGTCACTCTCTAGCTAGTTTTAGATAGTGTTATTTTTTATTTTTCTGCAGTTTTAGTTTTTTTATCTATATAGTTAGTTAGAATCCAAGCTAATACTATAGGTAAGATTGAACAAAAATATTTGAACACTGATATTATGATTTTATATTTTCGTGTAAAGTCTGGATTAACTACTTCATCAAGCAAGAAAATGATTATAGGACCAAATAAAAAAACATAGAATACTAGAAATATGTAATATCTTTTTTTTATTTCTTTTGCGTTTACCATAGCAACCTCCTTGAAATCGCGTATAGCGTATTTACAATGAATATGGAGTGGCTCAAAAAGTATGACCTTTTAAGAAACAAGATTTTGTTGAGTCAGCTCCTTTAGTAACTTTAACATAGCATAAATAATTTAAAAATTAAAGACTGATAAAACCTTTATTTTTATGGTATAATGAAGATTAATGGTATTTTTAACTAGAGATAGTTAACATAACATTATTTAGAAGAAGATTTAATAATTGAGCGCTGATTTCAGAAGAATAACTTTTTTGAAGTTGGTGCTTTTTAGTTGCGAAGGAATAAAGGGTTGCCCTAAAAAGACCTAAATTCTAAAAAAGTGTATATGAGTACTCATAGATGCAGTGGTTTATTGATATCTAAATTCGCTTTATAAAAGTTTTTCAGATATCTAATAAACTGTGCGGGAGTGACTCTGAAAAATCAATTTCTCCGAAATCACGATTTTTGAGTCACTCCCTATTGCTATAGATTGTCTTTGATATTTCAATAGATGAATATAGTGTGGTATAATATTTAAGTGAAATAGATAGGAAAGATTTAAGATGTTAAAACTATAAAACTATGTAGTTTTTTCTAATTGATAGTGAGGTGATTAAATGAGTAAAGTTGCAGGTAAGGTAACGAAAGTTGAAAGCAAAGGATTATATATAAAATTAGAAAATGGCAAGGATGCATTTTTACCAAAGGAAAATATGTTTATAGGTAAAAGGAAAAAGCTAGAAGAGATTTTTTCTGTTGGTTTTGTTATTAAAGCCGAGGAGAAAAGCACAAAGGATTCTTTGGTGATTTTGACACAAAAAGAGTTGAAACAAGCAGAAGGTGAGAAGAAAAAAGTAGAGAAAAACTCTAAAGAAAAACAGAATAAAAAGAAAAATAAATCGAAGGCACCGGTTAAAAAAGAAGTCAAAGAACAGCCTGAAATTCAGAAAAAGCAAGAAGTGCCGGAAGAAAAAGAAGAGCCTAAGCAAGAGACAAAAACTCTAAAAGATTTGAAAAAACTTCAATTCATAGGGAATATGAAAATTTCTGTAGGGAAAGGTAAGAAGAGTAATATTACCGAGCTGTCTGAGGAAAAAGAAGAGAAAAAAGAAATTCCGCCAGCACCAGAAGGACTGCTAGAAGATATAATCTCAACGACGAAGCAAGCTGAAGATAAGTTTGAAAAAATCAAGAAAGGTCTTCAAGAAAGAGGTTATCTAGATGGACATTAATATTTTATGGCAAAAAAATGATAAAATAGCACTGGGTCTGTCAGGGGGAGTAGACTCTATAGCTTTATTTCATCTTCTTGTTACAAAGTATAAAGAGAGTTATAAAGAATTAGTGGTGTTCCACATAAACCATGGTTTAAGAAAACAGTCTTATGAAGAGGCTGAGTTTGTAGAACATTTTGTTAAAAACTATAACGTGAAATTTTATAAAAAAGAGCTAAATATGAATGGCTTAGTAAGAGATAGTCATACTTCAGAGGAAATGCTCGCAAGGAAACTGCGTTATGAAGCATTTGAGGAGATGTCTTCGTTAGAAGGTGGAGTGAAGTTA
>CAURKK010000075.1:0-6789 GCA_963525505.1 uncultured Gemella sp. | reverse complement strand
TAGCATTAGACAAAAGTTTTCCGTTTAATTCACTAGCTTCAGGTCCATATTTTTGTACTTTTACACCTTGCTTTACAGTCTCAGGAGTGTCGATTAATAAGTATCTTACTTTTAGCTCTTTATTATTAAAGTTTACTAAAATAGTATCTCCATCTATTTTTTTTACAAATTTAACTTTATATCTTGTTTTATCTCCCTTGATTGAAACTCCATTTATTGTGGCAGGTTTATAGTTTTCATTGTTACTATTTATAAAAGCTACAATAATTAATAATATGACTGTAAACGAAATAAAGAAAGTAATAAAGACTCTTTTATTCATAATAAGCCCTCCCTTATAATTAATTCTATCATTTTTTTTGACAGTTATAAAGTAATATTATAATGTAAATTTAATTTCATATATTCTTTATAAAAGTGTTAATTATAAACTTGAAACGTATTAATATAAATAATTAATTAAATCTTAAAGTAATATATTTAGTGTTAAATATATTGGATTTGATGTATTTATAACTTGCCTATAGAGTATAAATTATTGTTAAAAGGATAATAAATACCAGAATATTTAATATATGGTGTAATACAAGCAAACAGATACATTGTAAACGTAAAAAAACGGTGATAGTATAAAATTACAAGAAAAAACAAAAGGAGAACAAATTATGTCAAAATTAAAAAAAGATAATTTCCAAATGTACATTAATGGAGAGTGGGTAGATGCTGAAGATAAATTAGTATTAAAATCACACAATCCTGCAAATTCAGAATATTTAGCAAGCTTCCCAGACGCAACAGAAGGAGACGTAAATAAAGCAGTTGAAGCAGCTCAAGAGGCATTCAAAACATGGAAGTACACTACTGTATCTGAGAGAGCAAGATTATTAAATAAAATTGCTGATATAATTGATGCTAATACGGAATTATTAGCTACTGTAGAATCATTAGATAATGGTAAACCAATTCGAGAAACGATGAATGTTGATGTACCATTTAGTGCTAGACACTTTAGATATTTTGCAGGATGTATATTAGCTGATGAGGGGCAAGCTACAGTTTTAGATGAAAAATTCTTAAGTTTAGTATTAAGAGAACCAATAGGAGTAGTTGGTCAAATTATCCCTTGGAACTTCCCATTCTTAATGGCAGCTTGGAAGATTGCTCCAGCACTAGCTGCAGGAAACACAATTGTTTTAAAACCATCAAGTATAACATCACTAAGTTTATTGACGTTTGTTGAATTAATTCAAGATGTTCTTCCAAAAGGTGTATTAAATGTAGTTACAGGAAGAGGAAGTAAGTCAGGTGAATACCTAAAAAATCACCAAGGATTAAATAAACTTGCATTTACTGGATCTACAGAAATTGGTAAGAAAATTGCAATTGCCGCTGCTGAAAAATTAATTCCAGCAACATTGGAATTAGGTGGTAAATCTGCAAATATTATCTTAGATGATGCTAATATTGAAAAAGCACTTGATGGAGTTCAATTAGGTATACTATTCAACCAAGGTCAAGTATGTTGCGCAGGTTCAAGAATTTTCGTACAAGAAGGAATCTATGATGATTTTGTAGCTAAAGTTAAAGAAAAATTTGCAAAAATTAAGATTGGTGATCCACTTGATCCAACTACACAAATGGGTAGCCAAATCGATGAAAAACAAGCAGAGAAAATTGTTAATTATATCGAAATAGCTAAAAAAGAAGGGGGAGAAGTAATCGTCGGAGGAGAACGTTACACTGAGAATGGATGCGACAAAGGAGCTTTTGTAAAACCAACATTAATCGCTGGAGTAAACAATGGTTGCCGTATAGCTCAAGAAGAAGTATTCGGACCAGTATCAGTAATTATCAAGTTCAAAACTGATGAAGAAGTTATCGCTCAAGCTAACGACAGTGAATATGGGCTTGCAGGTGCAGTATTCTCTAAAAATATTACTAGAGCATTAAATATAGCACGAAAAGTAGAAACAGGAAGAATGTGGGTTAACACTTATAACCAAATTCCAGAACATGCACCATTTGGAGGATACAAAAAATCAGGTATTGGACGTGAAACACACAAAGTGATATTAGAACATTATTCACAAATGAAAAACATCCTAATTGATTTAAGTGACGATGTATCAGGATTCTATAACTAGTATAAATAAATAAAACCATAATCAGGAAGTAATTCAGAATTAATATAGTTTTGAGTTACTTCTTTTGTTTGAACTAATATTTATTTAACTTAAATTTTAACAATAATAAAATGAGGATTCACTAACATTTCAATGCTAATGAATCCTTTTCTGTCTATTGTTACTTCGTTATCTCTTCAATAATCGTTTCTAATCTCATTGAACGACTTGCTTTAAATAGGATAACTTCGTTTTTATGTTTATTATTTTTTAAATATTCACTAACTTCAGCAGTAGTAGGGAAGTGTAATGTTTTTATTTTGTCATTTTTAATTTGTCTAGTAATATTTTCAGCTAGCTCTCCAACGCTAATTACTAAATCTATATCGTTAGTATTGTTAAAAATATATTCACCAACTTCACCGTGATAGTTAACTTCATTTGGGCCAAGTTCGAACATGCTTCCTAAAACTAATGTTTTATAATCGAAGTCATCAAAACTACTTACGACATCTACTCCAGCTTTCATAGAAGTAGGGCTGGCATTATATGCATCGTTAATAATAAGTGAATCTTCTTTGTAAGGAATACTTTGCAGACGCATTCCTGTTATTTCTACAGTATTTTCTATAGCCTTGCGGATTTCCTCGTTAGTTAATCCAATTTTGCTTGCGATTGCAGTTGCGAACATAATATTGAATAAATTATGTTTTCCTTTTAATTTAGTGAAGTATTGTTCACCGCTTATATTAAGTTTGAAATCAATCTTATCGCGAGTAATAGTGTAGTTTTCTAAAATAATATCGTTATAGCTATTTTCACCGCATGAAGTAGCATTAATATCTGATGAATCTACTAATGTTTTTAGAAGAACTTCATCTCCGTTATAAACGAAGTATCCGTCTTTTTTCATTCCGTTAGTAATCTCAAATTTAGCTTTAGCAATACCTTCACGTGATTTGAAGAATTCAATATGGCTTTCACCGATATTAGTAATTACTGTATAATCAGGTTCAACCATCTTAGATAAGAAATCAAGTTGACCAAATCCATCAGCTCCCATTTCAAGAACTAGTATTTCACTATTTTCTGGTGTAGCAAGAATAGTTAATGGTACACCAAGTTCATTGTTAAAGTTACCTTGTGTTTTGTGAACTTTATATTTTGTTGATAACACACTTGTAATTATATCTTTTGTAGTAGTTTTACCGTTACTGCCTGTAATTGCGATAGTTTTTGCATTTAGACTGTCTAAGTAATGTTTTGCTAAAGTTTGAATAGCTTCGTAGCTGTCATTAACATAGATAATGTTATTATCAGAAATGAAGTCATCTTTTAGAGATAAGCTTGCTGCAGCACCTTTCTCAAAAGCACTTTCTATATAGTTGTGCCCATCTACATTTTCACCTAAGAAGGGGATGAATAAATCACCTTCTTTTACTTTTCTACTGTCAATAGCGATACCAGTAATTTCTGTATCGTTTGTGATATTTACTTTTTTTGCATTTAATATTTTTTCTAAATCTTTAACTAAATATTTCATGTCTTATCCTATTCTTCAGTTAATAAGTTTTTACGATCTTCGTAACGCTCTACAGCTAACTTGAATAATTCTTCGATAATTTCTGGGTAACTCATGTTCATGTTTGCCCATAGAGAAGGGAACATTGAAAATGGAGTGAATCCAGGCATAGTGTTTACTTCATTAATGAAAATTTCACCTTCTTTAGTGTAGAAGAAGTCAGCACGTACTAAACCAGAACCACTGATTGCACGGAAAGCAGTAGCTGCCATTTCTCTAAATTTAGGATATAGAGTAGTATCTACTGGCGCTGGAATATCCATACGAGATTGTCCATCTGTGTACTTTGTTTCGTAATCGTAGAAATCAGTAGTAGAAATATTTACGATTTCACCTGGATCTGTAGTCTTAACTTCGTTGTAACCAAGAACGGCAACTTCGATTTCTTTAGCTCCGACAGCCCCTTGTTCAACAACGATTTTTTTGTCGAATTTAAGAGCTTCTTCTATACCTTTTACTAATTCAGCTTCATCGTTACAACGGCTAATACCAACTGAAGAACCTAAGTTGGCAGGTTTAACGAATACAGGGTATTTAAGATTTTCATTAATTTCAGCGATAAGAGCTTCTTTTTTATTTTTCCAAGCATATTCGATAAAGTGAACGTATGGAAGTTGTGGAAGGTCATAAGCAGCGAATAATTGCTTCATAACTACTTTGTCCATACCAGCAGCACTTGAAAGTACGTTGTTACCTACATATGCTATATCCATAATTTCTAGTAAACCTTGGATTGTTCCATCTTCACCATTTGGTCCGTGTAGAACAGGGAAGACGATATCGAATTTACGTCCATCTTCGAATAATAATCCACTAATATCATTATCAAAGTTACTGAAAACTAAATCGTGTTGATCAGTTACTTCTGATGTAATTTTTTCACCACGTGCCCAGTTACCTTTTAATGAGATAAAGATAGGGAATACGTTGTATTTTTCTTTGTCTATTGCGTTAATAATTGATTTCGCTGTTAAAAGTGACACTGAGTGTTCAGCACTTTTACCACCATAAATGATTCCTATATTTTGTTTTGTCATAAAAAATCTCCTAAATAAAATTTTTATATTGTTATTTTAAAAATTATTGTTACAGTTCATAGAATTATGTGATAATAATTTACTACGCTACTAACACACTAGATATTAAATCTAGTATTATAACATATAATTATACCACAAAAATATAAAGTAGAGTAGTTTTATAACTAATTTAAAATGTTAAATTATTATTTTAATGCATATTAATATTGTATTTTTGTAGTATTAAATTTATAATAAAGTATGTACAGAAAATGATATTAGTAGGAGGAAGTAAAGTTTGAATGAAAAATTAGAAGATAAATATGATTTTAAAACCTTGCGTAAAAGAAAAATTAATCTAGTATATAAATTTATCTTTGTATATATTGTGTTTCTTTTCGCATTAGCTATAACTCAAATGAAACTAGGGTATAGCGATACGGTAGCTTTTATTATATTCGCAATATTTTTCTTTATAATAGTTGGTTATTTTGCTAGGGAAGGATATAAAATTGAGAATATAATTGCATTAAAATTATTGAATAATTTGGAATTAGCTGAATTTATGGATTTTATGCATGAACAACATAAAAATAAAAAATTAACTAGAAATAGTACATATTATAACTATATGGCACTAGTTGAGCTTATCTATGGTAACTTTGATAAGAGTGAAGAATATTTATCAAAAGTAAAACTCACTCAATCAGGTTATATTAGAGGAGCCTTAAGAGGAACTGAAATATGGTATCACTATACTAGATTTATGTTAAATATTTTTACTGATAAAGAATTTGATTTAGAAGAATTAAAAAAACAACTTGTGAAAACAGTTAGTAAAAATCAAGAAGCTGTTCAAATGTATAATAATAAATTAGATAATATATATAAAGTTCTAGTTTTAAAAGAACCGGCTGATAATTTTAAAGAAGAATTAAATGATAATTTAAATGATAATATAGTAGAGTGTTCAAAAGTATTTAATTATTATTTCTATTTTTGTAATGAAGTGCTAAAAGAAAATAAAGAGGAAGCAAATAAATATATTGATTTATTATTAAAATACAATGAAAATTATTATGTAGTAAGAAAAGTGAGAGAAATAAGAGAAAAAAATTAAGGGTTGACCAATAGGTCATCCCTTTTTATAGTTTATATTTCTCTTTTAGTTCTGCAATAGTATCACGAAGTTTTGCAGCTTGCTCAAACTCAAATTTTTCTGCAGCGGCGAACATTTGTTGTTCTAGTTCTGCTAAGTGTTCTTCGATATTATCATCATTGATATTTGCACTTTCTTCGAGTTCAAGAATTTCATCATCTTTAACGACTTCTTTCTTAGCACTTATAGAATCACGAATATCTTTTATTATTGTTTGAGGAGTGATTCCGTGTTCATCATTGTAAGCCATTTGAATTTCACGACGTCGATTTGTTTCATCTATTGCTTTTCTCATACTTCGAGTAATGTTATCTGCATACATTATTACGCGACCATTCGCATTACGTGCGGCACGTCCAATTGTTTGAAGTAGTGCTTTATCTCCACGTAAAAATCCTTCTTTATCTGCATCCAAAATAGCCACAAGCGACACTTCAGGAATATCTAATCCTTCACGAAGTAAGTTAATTCCTATTAGAATATCGAATTTACCAAGTCTAAGATTCCTAATTATCTCTGTACGTTCTAAAGTTTTTATATCAGAGTGTAGATATTCTACTTTTAGACCATTCTCTTTCAGATATGCAGTAAGAGACTCTGCCATTTTCTTCGTTAAGGTAGTGATAAGCACACGTTCTCCTTTAGATATAATCTTCTCTGCTTCTTTAGTAATATTGAATACTTGGTCACTAACAGGTCGAATATCGATAATTGGATCTAGTAGGCCTGTAGGACGAATGATTTGTTCAGTAATTTTAGTACTATGCTCTAATTCGAAGTCTCCAGGAGTAGCTGATACGAAAATGGCTTGGTTTAATTTCTTCTCGAATTCTTCGAAGTTTAAAGGTCGGTTATCCAATGCTGTAGGTAATCTAAATCCATAATCAACAAGTACTTGCTTACGAG
>CAURKK010000074.1:0-6800 GCA_963525505.1 uncultured Gemella sp. | reverse complement strand
ATGTACCTACATTCTTTTTTTGTTTTGACTCCTGTTTCATAAAGCCTCCCGAATTTTCTACTAACTATAATAATTATTATATAGTATTATGTAAAAGAATTGTAGATATAGAAAAAGCCACAAATCACACCTATAATTCGTGGCTAAATATAAAAAAACTATATTTTTCTATCCATTAATAACACTTCTATCTTTTAACCATACAAATAATCGACTTAATGACATCAGGAAAAAATAGAATCAATAAAATTTATTCCATCTCCATAACAATATATATCATTGAATCATTACGACCAACCAATCAAATAAATCAACTTCACATAATTTCGCTAAAAAAACTTTAACTAAAACAGTAGGATAAAATCTAAACATTACTCTCTATACTGACTCTTACTCATTCAATAAGTTTAAATAATACTCAGTCATTGTATAATCGAAATCTATTCTTCGTCTAAGCGCAATATGAATTTTATGTACAAATTTATTATATTGATTTATTTCTGGTAATGTAAGGAAAGCTAAAACTGTCGAATGATTATTATTAAGCCAATTAACACCATAATAATGATTTACATATGGTAAATCAAAACTTTGATCCTTGGGTCCTAAGCTATTAGAGAAGCCTATTAATCCTAAATTATATAGTCTTTTTGCTTTTTCTAAATTATCAGTAAATAAATCTACATGGACAAAGATAACATTATCATTTTCAAAAAAAATACTAACTCTTTCTTTCATTTGCCCATTATATTTTATTGAGCTCCATAAAGAATAAGAACGTTCTATAATGAAACTATTTTTATTATTTTCGGTTATTTTCCACCCTTTAATGTTACTAAAATTATTATACACATCATTTTTTGACATCCCCAAATAAACTGTATAAACTACGTTGGGATTTTTAGTAATTTCAGTTATTTTTTTTCTACATGATGAATTGCAATAAGTAATGCGACAAAATTAAATCAATTTTCCAATCTCATGTTTAAACATGTCAAATGGTGTTTTAAACCCAAGGCATTTCCTAGGTCGATTATTAATTAACATTAGTGCTTCTGTTAGTTTATCTAGTGTAACTTTAGCTAAGTCGGTTTTCTTAGGAAAAAATTCTCGAAGTAAACCATTACTATTTTCATTAGAACCTCGTTGCCAGGCTGCATAGGCATCGGCAAAATACATTGGTATTCCTAACTCGTTTTCAACCTGTTCATAACAAGCGAATTCCTTACCACGGTCCACCGTAAAGGTTTTAAGTAATTTACTGGTTAATGTATTGTACAGGGAACTAATAGCTAAAAACATAGAATCCATAGTGCGGTCATCCATTTTTATTGATACATAGAATCGAGTTTTACGTTCAACAAATGTAGATAAACAACCTTTACTTTGACCTCTAGAAGAGACTATTGTATCTAGTTCCCAATGGCCAAAAATTTCACGTTTTTCAACTTCTTGAGGTCGCTCCTTAATGGTCCTTTTTACATTGAAGCGTCCACGATTTTCTTGTGTGCTGGGCTTTTTGCCTTTCCGGCGAAGTACTTTTTCTGTTACAGCAAGAAAACCACGATGAATCCAAGAATATATTGTCTTAAAGCTTAGAACTCCAACTAATTCAGTACCAACTATTTCTTCTGGAGACCATGTTTGTTGTAACCTAGATTCAATTAAAGCTGCTAATTGAGGTGTTAACTTTATTGGTCTGCCTTTATTAGCAGACTTACTAATTGCTAACTGCTGCGCTTTAGTCGCAGAGTCCCCTTCTTTTCTTAACTATTTGACTTCGTTTTTCTATAGTAATACGTATATAACTCATATTAGAGACCTCCGTGTCATGTATTTGTGGTTATTTACATTTTACACGAGCTCTCCAATATGAGTCTTTTTATTTGTCGCAATATATTCTACAATTTATCTATTGTAAAAGTCGAAACTAGCAACACTACATATATTATATTTCTAGTCACATATTTATTATTTGGTATTGAAGATTCAATACACCAAGTATTATAAATTATTTTACGCTATAAAATATACTCTTTAGTTATATCAATAATATAATGTTTATACTCTGACAAACTCAATATTATATAAATAATTACACAGTTATACTAAAGTGGATAGAAATCAACATATTTGAGTTATTACCTTTTGATTTTCTTTATCTTCTCCATCAATCCTTAAACAATTACCATCAAATGAAAGCTTAGAATATTTGCTTGAAAAAACACTATAAAACTTTTTATCATACATGTTATCAGAATTCAGTGTTATAGTATAAACATTAGAATTATAAGTAATTATGACATCAAATTTCCCTTGATATATTAGTTTTTCGTTTTTCAAAACTAAGATTTGTCTAGACTTTTCTTGACCTATAAAATCCCGATAGGCTTTAATAGTTTCAATATTATTTATATTATCAATATTATTACTAATCATATCGTTCCCCTATATAAAACTAAATTGTCAATTATATTTTAGGCTCATCAAGTTCCCAATTACTTGATAAGGCATTATCAAAATAACCTTTTCTATAATAATCAAGTCTATTCCAAGCATCAACATTATTCATTAAATAATGCATCTCATCCCCTTTCTCCTTACTTTGCTCAACACCAAAACCATTATAATAACACATTCGAATTTTATTCAAAGACATTGGATTCGTTGAATCCCAAGAGGCGTAATAATACTTAAATGCAACATCAAAGTTTTGTTCAACTGCTACTCCATTTTCAAAAAATCGAGCATAGTTATAAGCACCTAACTTTAATCCATTTTCATAAGCACATTTATAACATTCCATAGCTTTCTTATATGCTACATTCTTTACTAATCCTTTTTCATATATATAACCTAGCATATTTAAAGCTAATGGGTTATTTTTATCCGCTCCAATTTTAAAATATTTAAATGCTAAATCATAATTTTGATTTACTCCATTTCCATTAAAATATATCATCCCTAAGTTATATGCAGATAATGCATTATCACAATCAACACCTTGCTCAAATAGTGAAATTGCTTCTTCTATATTTAAATCTACACCGTCTCCAGCTTGATACATTAAACCAAGATTATTAAAAGCCATTCCCTTTACATATGGATTTTTCACTAATTCTATTGCTTGTCTATAACATTCTAATCCTTTAATATTATTTCTATTACAACCTAATCCCTCAGAATATAGTTTACCTAATAAGAAATATACTTCATTATTATTATCTAAAGCTGTATCAATTAAATCAAAACAAGTCTCATAATCTACATTCGTACCACGTCCATATAGATAGGATGCAGCTAAATAAAAAATATTAGTATAGTCACCTTTATCAAATTCATCTTTCAATAAAATAAATGAATCATCATATTTACACTCCATATACTTATTTACACTTTCATATTGTATGATGTTCAAATTCTCAACGCATTGTTCAATTAGTTTATTATCATTAGATTCTATTGTAGACGGAGAGTTTTCATAAATTATATATGCCTCACCTTGATTTAAATTAAACAGCATCTCTAATATAAAATTAAATATAGATACATTACTATCGATCTTAAAATTATCATTAAAATGAATATATGACTTTGTTAATGATTGTGCTATATCTCTATATATAAAATCTATATTTCTAGAACTAAGTAATTCTATACAAGATAAAACTTCATATTTATCTTCATGAAAATATCTATTTAATTTATATAATGCTTCTAAAGCAACTAATCCACTTTCGGTAATCTCATCAGAAATACAAATTACCCTATCACCTAATAATTTATAATATAATTCATTTCTATCTTGTATTGACATAATTGAATCCCATAGATTAATTTCATCACTAGGAGAAAGTGATAGTTGAGATAGTACACTTTTTAAAACTAATAACTCTGATGTAGACCAATCGCCTTTAGTTATTTCATAAAAATCTCTTGTAATACAAATTATCTTTGATAATTTATCTAATTCTAAATAAGGAACCTCATTAAACATTTGATATTCAATAGAACTTGCCCATGTTAAAAGATTAACATTACGCTCTAAATTATTTAATCTCAATTCAATTTGTAATAGATTACTTTGATAAAGTCTAAAGAATTTATTTAGTCCTTCATATATTTGTTCAAATTCATTATTAACCATTTCAATATGATTATTTAATTTATTATTTACTGCTGATATTAAATCAAAAGATAGAAGATTCTGTTCAGCTAACTTTTGTAGTGTTTGTTGTGCTAAATACTGTGCCTTACCTCGATTATTAAGAATATCAATTTCTAGCTTTTTATTAGAACCTGTAAAGTTGCCTATCAAACGTTTAAAGAAACCTTTATTTGCTAAAGTATTACTAGCTCTATCCGCGTCAGTTAAACAAGCTATACTATCAAAAACAAGTCGATTAATCGTTTGGCGATTATCTTTATGTTGGTTTATAATTATATCTATTTGATCATTAAAATAATTCTTATCTTCTATTGTAACAATATCATCTTTTATAACGTCTAATTTATTCATTCTTATCTCCCCAATATATAAGATTAAATCATAAATATAAATTAAATTTCTTCACTTTTTTTCCTCATAAAACTTTATTGAGCTATTAAATTTTTGCTTACTATCATACAATTGATTTTGTATCATACTTATATTCCTTGAATGTATAACCTCATCGTCTTTTATTTTACATAGGATAATTTCTTCCTGTATTCCAATAGAATTAAACTGTTTGGTAACATACCAAGCTTTTTTTGCAGCAAAATCACTTACATTATGATTTAATAATCTTTTTGCAATTTCTTGTGAATTAATACTGGAAGAACTAGATATAGTAAAAGTATTATTTTCTAGTCCTGTAATAACCCTACTTACTCCATCTACAAATTGTGATTGACTAGGTATTCTAACTTTTATTCTCCATATTATTACAGAATTTATACATTCAAGTATAAGTTCATCTGCAAATAATTCCTTATTTTTTGCAGCAAACATTTCTAATAATTTTCTCTGTATTAAACACCCTCTTAAAACTTCTAAGGATAACTCTATCTCTTCTTCACTCAATAAATACTCAAATGCTAATATAGAAAATCTTTTATTTATAATTCTTACCAGTGCGATAGAGTCATCTTCAATAAATTTATCTAATATTTCTTTTGATATCGATGTACCCAGACTACCACCTATAATTCCACCAACAATAGATGTTACGGCAGCCCCAACTGGGCCTAAAGATAACCCTAAAGCACCAATTAAAGCCGTAGCACCTGTTGCACCCCCTGTTGTACCAACAACACCAGAAACTATAGTGGTCACTTCCTTAAATAATTGTTTGCCTGAAATTTTACCTGTCACAAAATTAAGAATATCTTGACTAGACAAAACTAGTGAAGTAGTAGCAGAAACAATCAAATTTCCTCTTAATAATTTTGCTAAATTATTACTAGCTGCAGAGCCAAAAATAGGTGCACCATTTCTCATGGTAGCTAATAAATTAGATTTTACAACACTTGGTAATGCTTTTACCAACTCTACAGAAGGCTCTAAGAATAAAGTATTTAAACTAGTTTTAGTAAGTTGTGCAGAAACTAAAGATATTATAAAAGCACTACCTCCTGCTTGAATACCTATAAATACAGCATTATCAATAGCAGAATTAAGATCTTCACCATTCCATAATGCACGAGCAAAAGTTATAGTTGCAGAAATTCCAGCAGCACTCGTTCCTATTACTACACCATTAATAGCATCAAAGGATAAAGATTCAATCGTACCAGCCTTAGCCAAATTAGTGGCTTGCTCTAACGTTATATTCCCTTTGCGTACTAACTCTTTTGCTTTACTAGGATTATTACAATTGGGTACTTTACCATCTTCTATTTTTTTAGCCATAATTTTTACAGCTTCTTCATATTGATCACTAGGAACTTCTAATTGCATTGGATTACCATTTGTATCAAGATACCTATATTGACCATTTTTAAATCCTGCATCAATGGATGCTCGGGCACTTTGACAATACTTTGTTTGAATTAGCTTACCATTAACTAATCTATCAGCGCCATTTTTAGCATTATCATCACCTAAGATTTTTGCATCATTCCCTATCATTCGATCCCATAAATCATTTCCTTGCTCTGCAGCATATCCATGACCTTGTTGACTATTAAATCTATTTAATCGATCATTATGAGTTATTGAATCAAATTGACCTTGATAAAGTTGCTGTTTCTTAATCTTCGAATCCATAATATTCCTATCATTACCCCTATTCATACAAAATATTTTTTTACAATTATATCATCATTTCATCTCATTTTCATTAAACAAAATTAATTTCACTATTGTAGTAATATTTTTAACATTATTATACGAAAAGATATATGTAAATTTATACGCAAAAAAACCGTCCAACTATGTTGAACGGTTTAAAGTATCACATTAAATATCATATTACGCTAAAGATGCAATAGCTCTTAAGTATACATGTTGTAATAAGCGATTCCCTCTTAACCCATATTGTAGTCGTCGTATCATAGACAAACTAGCTTGGCTATATTTATCATTCTTAGCACGTTTTAAACAACGAATTGTATCTCTTGCTATTATGCGTTGATTTTTAAGCTCGAGCTTATATTCTTCAAGAGTAAAACTCATATTATATCCTCCTTTCCTCAATTATTTATCTTAATAATATCAGTATTTTAACGCAAAAACAATAAATCAGAACCACCCATAAAACTGGTGGTTTGCTCACGGGCTATAAGCCCGTAATACTAGGCCAGCGTCTAAAGGCGCT
>CAURKK010000073.1:0-6821 GCA_963525505.1 uncultured Gemella sp. | reverse complement strand
TCCGTTACTTCATCTTCATTACTTATTCTAAGATTATCTTTTTTCTCAAAAATGTACTTAGCTAATTTATTTAAATTAACTTCTTCAGCACTATATTCATCTATAATATTATCTTCATCCGCTTCTTTTAAATATATAAATCTATTATTCAGACTATATTTAGCATAACTCTGTTTTCTTTCATTAAATTTACTATTTATTTTTTCATATATCTCTTCTTTTAGAGTAATCTGAAGATAGTTTTTATCATCTTTTTTATATAAATAGATCATATTAGGTCTATCTTTTAATAAAACTATCGTATCAAATTCCAGGCTTATATTAGAATTTTCCTCTGAAAAGAATATTGGTTTTACCAATGCAGTATCTAAGGTTACCTGGTAATTTATCAAGATTTTCTCAACATTATTCGTTGTGATATCTTCAATATTACGGTTCCTAACCCTAGATTCCACACTTTCTCCATCCGATAATATAGATAATAAATCCTTTAAAACTTTTTTATTTTTAACAGCATCAACACTAGCAACTTTTGTTATCGAATTTTGAACTATCGGTTCCTCTCTCGATCCTTCATAGTTTTTCACAACACTGTCCGGTATCAAAAAATTCAAAAGATCATTTTTATTTGAATCTACCGCTTTTTGAGTAGCTCTTTTTGTAAAAATTTCATAATCCGGTTGATAAGTAATAATAAGATAAGACAAAGCCAGACTCAGTAAAACTAGTATTACTAATACAATCGATTTTACAGCTTCCTTCCTTTTACTTTTCATATTATTTACCTCTATAACCATTCGTCATCGATCTGTTCACAAGGTAGTGTTACGAATATTATACTTCCGTATCCTTCCCTACTTTGTGCCCAAATACGACCTTTATGAGCCTCTACAATAGTCTTAGCTAAAGCTAATCCTAAACCTGTTCCACCCATACTTCTTTGCCTACTTTTATCAACTCTATAAAACCTATTGAAAATCTTATCAATATGAACAAGTGGTATTCCAACCCCTTCATCTTTTATAGAGATACTTACCCTATTGTGGTGATAATTCTGTCTAACTCTTATAGTAATATTCTTTCCATTTGGTGAATATTTAATTGCGTTATTAACAATATTATCAAATACCTGTGTAAGTTTATCTTGATCACCTTCTACAAATATCGGTGTTTTAGAAATATGTTTTATAAAATTCTTCTCTGGATGAGTCAAGGCAAATCTATCAGTAATTTGCTCTAGCATTTTATTTATACCGATAAATTCTTTCTCATAATGCTCTTCTTTAATATCCATCTTACCTAGCTGCATAAGTTCATTTACCATTCTTATCATACGCGTTGTTTCTTTGTGAATAGTATCTATAAACTGTGGAGCAAGTTCTTTATCTTCAAGAACCCCCTCTTCTAATGCTTCAATATAACTGTTCATAGTTGTTAGAGGAGTACGTAATTCGTGAGATACAGTCGATACAAATTCACGTCTTTCTTTTTCTTGACGCTCTTGATCAGTTACGTCATAAAGAACTATAATATACCCTTCTAATTCCGTTGACATTTGCGTTAAATCATACGTATCTTCTTTTTCAATCTTAGAGATTTCAGCTCTTAAAAGCAGCTCTTCCTCACTTTTTACAGCATTAACAAGAAGACTATCTTCAGCTTCTAATATTTCTTCTATACTCTCATATTCGGTTATATTAAGAATTTTTAAAACATCTTTACCGATGAAAATTTCGTCATCACGACCTCCAAGCATATCCTCGGCACTAGTATTTATCAAAATTATTTTACCGTTGTTATCTGTCGTAATAATACCATCCATCATGCTCTCGATAATAGTCGCAAGCTTTCTACGTTCAGTCTCAGTTACAGCCTGTTCTTCTTCAATTCTTTTAGAAATTTGGTTAAACACCTTAGCCAAATCTCCAATCTCATCATCTGCATCTATCCCAACTACAGTACCATAATTCCCTAAGGCCATTTTTTTAACCTGTGAACTCATCTTTTCTATAGAACTCGTTACAGTTTTTGAAGCGACAAACCCTATAACAGTAGTAATTAAAATTGATAAAACAGTTCCTACTATGAAAATTTTAGAAATACTATTTACCTCTTGATAAACACTTTCTATATCGGCCATAAGCGAAATAACACCGATAACTTCATTATCTTTCTTAACAGGACTAACATAAATCCATACACGTTTATTACTATCCGTATTATTCTGAATCTGCTTAGTGCTTTCTCCTGATTTTATAACTTGACTTACCAAAGGATCAAAAGATCTTTTCGCAAGATATTCATCATTTCCATTTTTTGAAGAAGTAGCTAAAATCTTTGAATCATTATCAATAACATTGACTAACAATAACTTTTGAATATTAAATTCACTCACCAATTTCGCTATTCCACTTTTCGAGTCATAGGTACTAATAGATGACTCCCCTTTACCAGCACTATCTTCTATAATTTTTGAACTATCTTCATTATTTCCACTAGCTTTATCCAGTTCTTCACGAACATGAAAGTTCAGAATTTTCTCTTGTTCAATAATGTTTTGTTCAAACGTATTTATATTACTGTTTCTTAATTGCGTTGTAAAAAACAATCCGATAAGTTGTAAAGAAATTATATTAACCAATACATAAACTATTACGAACTTAGTTCGAATTGATGAAAAGAATCTTTTCTTAAATTTCTTCTCGAAAAAACTCATTACTCTTCACCTATGAAATAACCCACACCACGACGTGTCATTATATATTCCGGTTGCGAAGAATCATCTTCTACTTTCTCACGTAGTCTTCTTACAGTCACATCAACTGTTCTTACATCACCAAAATAATCATAGCCCCATACTGTTTGAAGCAAGTTCTCACGTGTTAAAACTTGACCACGGTGTTGAGCCAGGTAATAGAACAAGTCGAATTCTCTTCTTGTTAAATCAACTTCTTCTCCATTTTTCTTAATAACATACGCTTCAGGATATATAACAATATCCTTAATCACAAGATCATTGCCATTTTTTTCTTCTGCAACTTCCTCTTGTTGCTTAGTAACACGACGTAAATTCACCTTCACCCTAGCCATAAGTTCACGTGTTGAGAAAGGTTTTGTTACATAGTCATCCGCACCAAATTCAAGACCTAAAACTTTATCAATTTCACTATTTTTCGCAGTTAACATGATAATAGGAATATTTTTCTTAGCACGTACTTCCCTGCACACTTCCATTCCATCTTTTTTAGGTAACATCAAATCAAGTAAAATTAAGTCTGGATTTTCGCTAAAAGCTAACTCTACTGCCTTTTCACCATCATTGGCCACAATTACATCATAACCTTCTTTTTTTAAATTAAAATCTAGTATATTAGCAATCGGTTCTTCATCATCGACCACTAGTATTTTATATTCAGCCATCTCTGTCCTCCTTAGATTCTTACTAAGTATTAAATTATTTTATACTCCTGTTATTTTTTATAAAGAAATACTTAAGAGTATACTTTTATTTATTAAAATTAGTTTATATTATTTAATCTCTCACATGACATAAATATATAAAGCTATCTATATTATATCATTTTTTTTTGATGAGTTACAACTTTAAGCAAACGATTTACAATTCGTTATTTCAAAGAAAGCTATAAAATAATAATCATAATTCTTGTTTATTATAAATTATCTTCATCTTAGACAATAAAAAATCCTTGCTCAAAAAATACTAGAACAAGGATCTAATTATTATAATTCTTTTTTCTTCGCTATATTTTCTAATATAGCCTTTATAAAAAATTCGAAATTAACATTATAGGGGTTTTTATTTAAATTATTTATTACTGTATCACTAACCAATAGAGCATTCAGCTGTTCTTCTAAACTTACTATTCTCTCTTCGGAGAAATTACTTAAAATTCCAACTTCCGCTAGATTAAAATCTTTATATTCGGTAGAAATATATTCTTCATTAGCATCTTCCTTTAAAAAATTACTATCTATAGCTTTCTTATAGATATCTATAAAACTTTGTATCCCATGCATACCCGCTTCTTTTACAATAATTTCATCACCAACATAATAGCCCACAGACAACAATTCTGATATACGTGTGAAAATATCATATTCTGAAACTACCCTCTTTACATCTCCTGTGAAAACAGCCTTCTTAATTGCTGTCTTCTTAACATTTCTGAGATACTTCTTCATCCGCTTAGCATATAATTCTGCATCCTTTTCTTTATCCATAAAAATATCTATTCCACCTATTAAATATACCGGAGCTGCGTTAAAAACGATACTTTCTTTTACATCATATTCTATCGCTACTCTTTGCGCAATGCTTCCACCTAGAGAATGACCTGTAAGAATAATATTTTCTCCATATTTTTTTCTCATACGTGTGTAAAATCTATAACACGAAGCCAAATGTTCCCCTTGACCTAGACAAATACCAACAACATCAGCATACATATCTTTTTCCCTATCAAAGTAAAAATTTGTCCCAGTATACGCTAATATATATCCACCTCTATCTATATTTTCAAACAGTGCTCCACTACTTCCTGTTTTTTTATCATAAAAACTACTTAAATATACTAATTCTTCAGGAAAACTACCTACTGTCTTCTGTAAATTAATATACTCACGTATCATTCTCTTAGGAACTTTAATCTTATCCATAGCTTCGATATGGTAAACTATAGATGATGCACTACTTGCTAACTCAAACAACTTATCCATTCCTTTTCTCCTATTTTTATTATCTCTTTATTCAATCTATTGTCAATTAGTATTTTATCATAAACAGCAAAATTTTTCTTATATTTTTAGTGTCAAACCATTTAAACGACGTTCACTTCTCATGTTTTATTTATTATAATCTATCTAATTTTTTTATAAATGATACCTATTTTCATTTATCTATTTAAATCGATTTATTTTTTTGATATAATGAGTATGTAATTTTATTAATACAGGAATAAATTTTTTTAAAATATTCCCGTATCCTAATAGGAGGGTTAATTATGAAAATTCTTCTTGCTTATTCTAGCAAAACTAAGAATACAAAAAAAGTAGCGGAAGCTATTTATCAACAAGTAAAAGATCAAGCAGATGTCGATCTTCTAGATATAAAAAAACAACGTAAAAAACTTGAAAAAGAATACGATTTTTATATACTAGGAGCATGGACAGATAAAACTAACGCAAACAAAAATATGCAACGTTTTGTCGATGTACAGGGTATCCACAACAAAGATGTAGCTTTATTTTTAACTTGCGGAGTTCCTCGTGAACATTATCACGCTGACGACTCTATAAATAACTATATTGACTTTATGAAAGAAAGAAATAACAGAATTCATGAGACATTTGTTTGCCAAGGTAAGGTAGATCCAAAAGTTATGATAGTTTTTAAAATCCTTGCTTGGCATGATCCTAACTTCATCCACAAAATCACACCTGATCTTGCTGATATGGTTAAAGAATCCCGTTCTCATCCTGACAATAAGGACCTACTCGATGCTCAAAACTGTTTCAACAATTTAATTAAACATAAATTAACTCATACAACAGTATAAATATCAAAAATAACTAATAAGGAGAGACTTTTCAAATTAGATTTTTACTAAATCTGATTTATCAGTCTCTCTTTTTTTGTATTCCTCCAAAACTACTTTATATTAGCAATGAATTTTTTCATTCATTTTTTAAATACTATCCCTACCATTTTAATAGTAAACTATTTTTTTCATCAATTAGGACTATACATGATGTGGAGTAATTAAAATATTTTAATTAATATATATATTTTTTATAAGGTTGCACTCCTTTTTTAAAATATCCAACAAAGCCTATATCACCAACGTTTACAATGAAATATCAATACAAGAAAGTTATAAACACTATCTCTATTATAAATGTAATTTGCTTAATGTTAAAACTTTATAATACACTATTACTTTAAAATATTTTGACTTTTAGTTTAAAATGTTGTAGAATTACTAAAGTGATATAATAATGTCATTAAATTTAACAATGAAATTTTAATCACGAAATTTCTTAGGAGGAACTATGATAAAAAAAGAATTTAATAACCTTTTAAAAAGCAAAGGGTTAATTATCACTATGGCTATCGTTCTTCTGGTACCTATTTTATATGCAGGCACTTTCCTAAAAGCAGTTTGGGAACCATATAATAACACCGGAAATATGAAAGTCGGCGTTGTTAACCTGGACAAAAAAGTTGATCTTGATGGGAAAACTCTAGAAGTTGGAAATTCAATGGTCGAAAAATTAAAAGAGAACAAAAAAGTAAATTGGCAATTTGTCGATAAAGAAACAGCAGACAAAGAGTTACGCGAAGGAGATTACTACATGGTAGTTACAATTCCTGAAAACTTCTCTAAAAATGCTAGTTCATTATCAAACGAAAACCCAGAGAAAATGAACATTAATTTCACTACAAACTTTACAAAAAGTAAAAATGGTGAAAAAATCATGGAAACTGTTGCGAGTAACTTAACAAATACAGTTAAAGATCAAGTCGTAAAAACTTATACAGCTACTTTATACAGTAAATTTTCTGAAATAGGCGGTTCTCTTCAAAAAGCTGCAGACGCTACAAATCAATTAAACAACGGGCTTGGTCGTCTCAGCGAAGGAGGGCAAAAACTAAGTGGTGGATTGAACCAACTTACTGATGGATCTGGACGTCTTAGCGCTGGGCTTGGTCGTCTTAGTGAAGGGGGAAGTAAACTTAGTGATGGAGTGAATCAACTTGCTGATGGGTCTGGTCGTCTTACTGCTGGACTTTCTCGCCTTAG
>CAURKK010000072.1:0-6824 GCA_963525505.1 uncultured Gemella sp. | reverse complement strand
GTGAGAAAATCCGTTTAGTTTCTACCGCAGAAACCGGTCATTTCTACACAACTGATAAAAACAAACGTAATATGCCTGAAAAAATGGAAATCAAAAAATTTGATCCAGTTGTGCGTAAACACGTTATTTATAAAGAAGCAAAAATCAAATAATTTTGCACGAATTGAAAAACCCGACATTGTTCGGGTTTTTTTATATCCAGTGGCTATCGGAGAAAGAGAATGCCTGAACTACCTGAAGTCGAAACCGCACTGCGTGGTGTGAGCCCTTATTTGAAAGATTACATGATTGAAAAAATCGAGGTACGTCAGCCAAAACTTCGTTGGGCAGTATCACCGGAATTAGCGACATTGCATCAAGTAAAAATTCTGGAGCTGAGCCGCCGCGCCAAATACCTCATCATTCATACCGAACAAGGTTATATCATCGGGCACTTAGGGATGTCGGGAACCGTAAGAATCGTACCGCATGACTGCCCGATTGATAAACATGATCATCTGGATATTGTGCTAAACAATGGTCGATTATTGCGTTATAACGATCCGCGCCGTTTTGGCGCTTGGTTGTGGACGGAAAAATTAGACGAGTTTCATTTATTTTTAAAACTGGGACCGGAACCGTTATCAGAAGAATTTAACGCAGACTATCTTTTCAAAAAATCCCGCAAAAAAACGACCGCACTTAAAACCTTATTAATGGATAACACCGTGGTTGTGGGCGTTGGCAACATTTATGCCAATGAAAGTTTATTTTTATGTGGTCTGCATCCTATGAAACTTGCCGCCAATCTGACGCGTAAGCAATGTGAACGTTTGGTTGATACCATTAAATCGGTTCTTGCAAAAGCGATTGAACAAGGCGGAACCACACTCAAAGATTTCTTACAACCTGATGGCAGACCGGGTTATTTTGCGCAAGAATTACTGGTTTATGGCAACAAAGGCAAACCTTGTCCAAAGTGCGGTACAAAAATTGAAAGTTTAACCATCGGACAACGAAACAGCTTTTATTGCCCGATGTGTCAGAAGAAAGGGTGGATAATATAAAATAAGAATTATATATTAGGTGTTATTTATTAAGAAAAATTGTTACTTAATAAAGTTAGTTCCATATGAGAATATTCTTAGTTTATTTAAAAATAAATATATTCTAGGAGAAGCTAAATAGATAAACAAACCTAGTAATCTATGTTTTTTATTTTTGAGTTTCTGTGTTATATAGTCATTAATATCTTGTTTTGATAGAGTTGATAATAAAGTCTTATTTCTAGATCTTAGTTGATATTCTCTAAATAATTTTTCATTTTTTTGAGATAGGGATTGGCTATTTTTTATTATCCTCCAATAATAGTTTGGCATCTCCATATATTTAAACTTGGCATTTATAGAAAACGCTCTACAATAAAAATCATAGTCTTCGCTTGTTATAAAACTTTCATCATATCCATTTAATTCCTTCCATAAATCCCGCTTATATATAGAACAAGATGGAATAAATTTATCATCTAAAAAAAACTCAAGTTTAGTTGTTTTATCTAGTTTATAGATATGATCTGCATCTCCAAAGGTATATAAATCTCCAAATAATACATCAATATTTTTATTATCTATTAATTCATTAATATATAACCCAATATACTCACTAACAATATCATCTGAGTCTAGTGGAAAAATGTATTTCCCTGATGCATGGAATATACCAAAGTTTCTTGCAGATGGTAATCCCTTATTAGATTGATTCAATACTGTATAGTTTGATTCTGAAAGATACTTAATCGTATCTTCCGATGTTGAACCATCATTTACAATAATGACTTCTATGGATTCTCTCCATTTCTTAAGATGTAATTCTATACTCTTTAAACATTCATCAATTAATTTTGGAGAGGTATTGAATACAGGTATAATTATAGATATCAACATGTTTAGACTCACTTTATCCATTCTTCTTTTAACTTATCTATAGATATTTCATTAATATTTTCTTTATAGAAAATAATATGCGTTTCATTTTTACAGTTAGGATGCCAATGTTTAAATGCAATAATATCTTCCTTATAAATAGCAATAATTGGTTTATTAAATCCAGCTGCAATATGCACTGTTGAAGTATCTGTTGATATTAGTTGAATTGAATTTCGAATTAATTCAATGGTATGAAAAATAGTTTTTGTATCATGAACAAAGATATTCTCATATTTTTTAGATAATTCTTTCAATAAAGGTGTAACTTCTGGGTAACTCAATAGTACGAATTGCTTTCCTCTTGTGATCTCTGTTAAATATTTTAAGTATAGTTTAATATTTTCATTGTTTACTTTCTTAGCTCTATATGCTCCAAAGAAATTTACAGTAATATAGTCAGAGATATTATTTCCTTGTAAAAAATTCTGAATTTCAACTGCACTTTTTTCATCATAAGGAATATCATAAGTGGTATCTACATTTGTTATTCCTACTGCTTCTAAAGATTGTTGATAGATTTTAGAAAAATGTTCATCATTTTCTAAACTGTGAGTAAAGATTTTATAATTTGATTTTTTATAACCAATATAATTTTTAGCATTAATTAATCTTAGTAAAAGGAGATCTCGGTTTTTTATTGCTAGTGTTGGGTCAATTACTACATCATATTTTTCTTTTGCAAGGACTAAGCCGGATTTAATATAGTCAAGAATACTGCGTTTCTTTACAAAGTAAAGTTGATCAATATGAGGATTTTGTTTAAATAAGTAGGCATCTTTTGTTGTACAAACTACACCAATTTTTATTTCAGAGTTGAATTTCTTAATTTCTCTGAAAATAAAAGAGCTCACAATGTAATCGCCAATCTTCCCATCTTGTCGTAAGAAGAGAATTCTCTTAGGAAGAAGTACGGTAGAATTTTTAGCTATTTTTTTATCTAAGATAAGTTTCCCTATCATTAGTCGTATTTTTTGCAACGTTTCTTTTAATTTCATAGTGCTACTATTTATATCTATTTTCAATACTATCTATTTCAGAATCTACATCCCCAAAGACGCATGCAGGCTCAATACCATAAGCATTAATATTTGTCAGTTGTAATAGACCGGTTAAAAAATCTGATGGCATTCTTATTGGATAAGCATATGATAATAATTTTTTTGCTCCTTCATAAGTAATTAAATAACCTGTTGTTCTAATAATACTTCTTTTAGATTTTTTGGATGGAGAACGATATTTGGCTAGTCTATAACGTTCAGGAAGTCTTTTCATGAAAGGATATACTTTGGCTTTTCCATGATCTAAGAAGAGTATCTCTTTTTTTGAGGAAACTTTATTTAGCGCGGCTGTTACTATTTCTTCAAAGTATAGAGATACAATTGCATCGTCTTCTAGAATAATAGCCTCTCTAATATTATTTTTCACAATGTGCTCGTAGAGCATGATATGGCTCATCGCACAACCAATTTCCCCTAGTGTTAGAGGCTTTTTAGCAGAAAAGTTTTGAGGATAGAATTGAAAATCAATTTGAGATAGTTGTTCTTTTGATAAGTCTTTACCATAGATAGCATCAAAAAACTCAAATTGTAGTCCTAATTTTGAAAGTCTATTCTTGATAATAGATCTTCTGGGAGAATTTACAAGGCTAATAATAAATATGAGAGGTAATTCATTTTTCATCTAATAATCCTTTATTGTTTCTAGGATAGTTTCTTTTATATCATGAATAAAACGATCAAGGTTATGCACCTCTTTTATATATTGAATAGCATTATTTGCTAGTTCCACTCTGCTAGATTCATTTTCAATTAGTTTTCTGATTCCATCAACGTATTTTTGTACATGTTCAAAACCATCTCCTAAAACTGTTCCAGTATAGACACCAAATTTTTCTGTTAGATTTTCAGGGTTCTGATTACTAACTAATAGTGTTCCGTATGATAAAGCTTCTAGAAATGATATAGGTAATGCCTCATGAATAGATGTGTTTACAAGAATTTTGGCATCTTTTAAAAACTGCTCTTTTTCATTACCATCTACGTGTCCTACAAAGTGTAAATTAGGGATATCTTTATATCGGCTAATAATTTCGGAATTTCGCTCAGCATCATAAAATGTTTGTCCTAGCATATAAAATTCGTATTCAGGACAATTTTTAGCTATTTCACAAAATAACCACCCTCTTTTTACTGATTCAATACGTCCTAGGAATATAATCATATTTTTCTTTGGGTAAGTATTTACATCGTATGCATTATCTATCTCTATAGGATTAGGTAGATATTTTATATCAATATTTTTGTCTAGGTTATAAAGTTCTTTAGCTTTATTATTTAAAAAATATCCTTGAGAAATGAATCTTATTCTACCTTGTGTATACCATTCATGAATTCGATTATATAAGTTTTGATCATAGTAACAAGGTTCTGGAAATAATTTTACTGTGTTAATTTCATCCCAATCATGCTTAGGTCTTGGATCTTGTATCCAAAATATGAGTTTTTTGTTTATATCGGGATCATAAAGGAACGGTAAATCAAATGTAACCTCAATACTTAGATAGACATCATAATTTTGTTTTTTTAACCAACGCGAGGTAAAGAATTTTTTCTTAGGTAATTCAAAAACATGAACCCCATCAATAATATGCTTTCTAGCAAATAATCCAAAATTTTTTGATGTTGTCTTTAATAAAATATCTACCTGTATGTCTTCATCTTGAAGATATTTAGCTACTAATCGTCTTGCTAAAAAACCATAGCCACCATAACCGGTTCCTAGTGCACCAAAATATTCATTAATAAGTAGTCCAACTTTCATTTTTTTCATTTTTTTCTCCAGGATATTCTTTATATTAAAGAATATAGAAATTTTATTAAATTTTCTCTTGTTCTATTTTCAGAAAATATATGAATATGTTCTTTAATCTCTCCTCTTATTTTTTCTAAGAGCTCTTTTGAACTTGATATCTCATATGTTTTACTGATGAATAAGTCAAAATTATTTAAAGGTATTAATCCTCCACATTTACCATTATTAAGTATTTCTCTAGGGCCTGTAGGGCAATCTATTGCTATGACAGGAACATTTAGAAATAGACTCTCTAGAAGAACAGTAGGTAATCCTTCTCGTTCTGAAGTATGTAAGAATAGTTTGGCATTCTTAATATAAGGGTAAGGATTTTTTATTTCTCCTAATAATAAACAACGATCTTCTAAATTAAGTTTTTTTATAAGTTTACTTAGATTTTCTTTTTCTTCTCCATCACCTAAAATATATAGATTTTCTTCTATACCTAATTTAACTAATTTAGAATATATATTTATAAGATCTTCATGTCTTTTTATCTTATCTAGTCTGGCAACTTGTATAAAATAAGGATTTTTTAGATGAGTTAAAATAGGTTGCTTAGATTTTAATATCACCTCATCTTCTCCGATCGGATTATATAATGTAAGTATATTGTCTTTTAAGCCAGATCTTAATGATAAAGATTTAGCCATATCTTCACAAATAGCAATTACATAATCATATTTTCGTAAGTATGAAATTTCTTTAATTACTTCTTTTGATTTATCTTCTTTTAAAGCTAAGTGTTGCCATCTGATAGTTGGAGATTGAATTTTGTTAAATGGTAAATATTGATCAAAGTGATTGCTAAAATTTATGATGATGTCATATTTATTTTTTATTATGCTATTTATTCGATTTCTATAATCGAATTTTTCTTTAATTCTTACAATTTTATATCTAAATTTAGATATTATATTTTTATTTCTATTTTTATATAGAAAGTTTATCCTTTTAGTATTTTCATTATTAAATAAGAATATAGTAGTTATATTTTTAGGTATTTCTTTTTTAAATGGAGAGTCTGAGTGATCATATGCTAAAATAAGATCTATCTTGATTTCTTTTTCATTGCTAAGTAACTTGAGATAATTAATAAGGATTTTTTCTATTCCGCCCATTACAAGCCATTTGTGTAGAATTAATATTCTCATATTTATCTTTCTTTGATAGTTTAAGTTAGTATGAAGCTAATTACTAAGCTAGATTAATTTTTTATGAGTGGATAGACTGTTTTTATTTGTAGTATCCATGATATGTTTGGTTCGCATTCTATCCCTTATCCTAATAAAACAAAACCCCGCGTGTTGCGGGGTTTTGAAAGACACAGATTACTTCGTACCTGGAATTTTGAAACGGCTGTTAAAGCGTTCAACACGACCGCCGGTATCAACAACACGTTGTTTACCTGTATAGAATGGGTGGCATTTACCGCACACATCAAGGTTGATGTCTTTGCCTAAGGTAGAACGAGTTTTGATCACGTTACCGCAAGAACAAGTTGCAGTAATTTCTTTATATTCAGGATGAATACCTTGTTTCATAGAAAACCTCAAATTTGAAGCCATGCCGCTATCAAGCCAATTGCGAAAGCAATCCCTGACACCGCATGAGATTAATATTACGCCATTTAAAATGGCACGCTTGTGTGTAAGGATGCGAATTTTACAGAAAAAGAAAATGACATTCAACCCATCCGCCACTAAATAGACAATAATCCCCCGAAATGCTATATTCCGAGTCCATTTTAGCTCACTGAATTTCCATTCATGCCATTTACCCGAATCGCACTTCCGGTGCCGTTACATCGCTATTTTGACTATACTCTTCCTGCTTCGATGAAGGTTGTTGTTGGGGGGCGGGTGCTTGTGCCCTTTGGGACGCAGAAGCAGGTTGGCGTTGTGGTAGATGTTGTGGAGCAGACGGAAGTGCCTGAAGGACAGTTGAAGCCGGTGTTGGCTTGTCTTGATGAAATTTCTTTGTTTTCAGTGGAAAGTTGGCAGTTCTTAA
>CAURKK010000071.1:0-6914 GCA_963525505.1 uncultured Gemella sp. | reverse complement strand
TCTAAAAATTAATGGTTCTAGATATAGCGATAATATTAAACATATTATAGAAAACATAGACTTGAAAGTCCTTGGTGTAGGATTAGCATTTGCTTTAACTGGCTTTGTAATGTTTATGTTCATGTATGCGGCATTCGCTTCATTAGTTAGTAAAATTGAAGATGTCAACGGAGCGATAACTTTACCGATGTTAACATTTATGGGTGCATTCTTTGCGAATTACTATATTATGGGTTCAAGTGGAGATACTAAAATTGCAGAGATTTTATCATATGTTCCATTCACATCATATTTTGTAATGTTTACGCGTTATGCAATAAGTCACGTTTCTATTCAAGAATTAGGATTATCTTATGGTATACTAGTTGTAACTACATTACTTGTGGCATTTGCAAGTGTTAAAGTATATAGACTAGCAACATTAAGATATGGCCAAAAATTAAACTTCTTCAAATTGTTATTTGGAAAATAGGGGAAAAAAACGAAGATTTAAAAATTGAAATTTTTAAGTCTTCGCTTTATTTTTAGAAAATAAAAGGTTATAATATAGAAAAATTCAGAAAAATAAGGAGGTTACTTTTATGAATGAGTTGAAAAGAACGATAGGTTTCATGCCAGCCTTTATGACGGTTATAGGTTCGGTAATAGGAGCAGGGGTATTCTTTAAGGCAGCTGTAATTTATAAAACTACAGGGACTATGAGTTTAGGATTACTTGCTTGGGTTCTTGCTGGTATTATTACAATTTGTGCAGGTCTTACCGTTGCAGAGCTTGCGGCATCTATTCCTGAAGTAGGAGGAATGGTCGTTTGGATAGAGCGAACTTATGGGAAAACTGCAGCATTCTTATTAGGATGGGCGCAGTCGGTAATTTATTTCCCTGCGATGATAGCAGCACTTGCTGTTATTTTCTCTACGCAAGTTTTGAACTTATTAAATTTAGATAAAGCGTGGCATTTGCCTATAGCTTTTGCAGCAGCTGCATCACTAATGTTTTTAAACTTTTTAGGTGGGAAAATTGGTGGGGTAATTCAGACAGTAGCTACTATTTGTAAATTAATACCATTAATAGTAATTATTGCATTTGGATTATTCCAAAGTGATTCACAACCGCTACAATTATTACCTATTGAAGCGGGGAAAGATATTTCATTTGCTAGTGGACTAGGTGGAGCATTACTTGCTGCGATGTTCGCGTACGAAGGGTGGACTAACGTAGGAAGTATGGCAGGAGAGATGAAAAATCCAAAAAAAGATTTACCAAGAGCAATTTTCTTAGGGCTTGCTGTTGTTATGGCAGTCTATGTTCTTATAAATGTAGCTTATCTTATGACTTTGCCTTTAGATCATGTTGCAGGTAATCAAACTGTTGCTAGTGAAGTTGCCGGAAAGTTATTTGGCGGCATTGGCGGTAAAATTATTACAATAGGAATTCTAGTTAGTGTTTATGGAGCGATTAACGGATTTTCAATGGCTGGGATTCGAGTTCCTTATGCAATGGCTAAAAGTGAACAAATTCCTTTTAAAAATGTATGGACGAAATTAAACAAAGGCGCTGTGCCAGTGAATGCAGGATTATTACTTTTAGTAGTATCATTTTTAATGATGTTAACTGGTAGTTTTGATATGTTAACAGATCTATTAGTATTCGTAATGTGGTTCTTCTATACAGCAACATTCCTTGCGGTAATTATACTACGTAAAAAAGAACCTAAATTAGAAAGACCATATAGAGTACCTTTATACCCAATAGTTCCTATAATAGCCATTCTTGGTGGGGTGTATACTTTAGTAAGTACTTTAATCTCGCAAACATCGTTAGCTATGGGAGGAATAGCTTTAACATTAATAGGATTATTATTCTATACAGAATTACATAAGAAATTTAAAAAATAATAAAAATAACATTGCATATTAGAAAAGCTAGTATGCGATGTTTTGGTATTATTTGTTTCTATTTTGTTATTGGTATTATTTGTGGTATACTTTTCAAAAAAGAAGTTTATAAAAATCAAATTACTACAGAATTTAGAAAAGGGGAAATAATTTGAAAGAAAATAAAGAGAATAAAGAAAAGAATGAAGATTTAATTACAAATATTATTTTAATTAGTGGTGTAGTATTTGGTTTAATTATTACGATTTATAAAATAATAGGGTAGTTACTAATATCGTTTATAATTCTTGTAAAATTATAAAAATTGATAAAAAATGTATATTAGATTCTAATAAATTTATACTATATATATTGTGTTTGTTTTCTATGCTTTTTTTCACTTTTGTATATAATTTAATCGGACTGATTTTTACCATCAGTCCGATTTTTTGATGAGCCAAATAAATACACTTGTGCTACTCTAAAAAGGAAAAGCCATATAGAATAATTCTATACGGCCTTTTTTACGATTTTAAAACGATTTTTCTACAGCCGACATAGACACTTTTAGAGTACACTAAAGTTGCGTCTACGTCATAAAAATATACACACAATATTATCTATACCAGTTTTGCCAAGAGTTTAAAGTTGTTGTTTGTTTCGTTTGTAGTTCTTCCTTCTCGTTTTGTTGTTTTTATTATACATATGACTATCAGGGAAATCAATAGTTGTATCAGAAAATTATTAGAAAATCTTCTTAGGATAATGATAATTCTATAATAGGGTGTAGTATCTTGAATGAAATCTATATTATTGTAACAGATGTTTCAGTAAGTGTAATACAATATGTTTTTTCAAAAAGACTCGCATCGAGGATAGCGTTTTTATTATTTTTTTATTAAAACAGCGATATTATAATTTTTAAAACAGATTAATGAGTTAAATTTATTATTATTTTAATGGTATATTTATTGATATTTCTTATTATTTATTATAAAATATTGATAATGATAATTATTATCATAAAATAAAGAAAAGAGGTATGAATAAATGAGTAAAATTGTAGTAGTTGGAGCAAACCATGCAGGAACAGCATGTGTTAATAAAATTTTAGCAACATATGGTGATAAAAATGAAGTGGTAGTTTTTGACCAAAACTCAAATATTTCATTTCTAGGATGTGGAATGGCTTTATGGATTGGAAAGCAAATTTCAGGTCCAGAAGGATTGTTTTATGCTAGTAAAGAGTCTTTAGAAGAAGCGGGAGCCAAAGTATATATGAATTCTCCTGTTGAGTCTGTTGACTATGATAAAAAAGAAGTACACGTACTATTAGATGGAAAAACAAAACACGTTGAAAGTTATGATAAACTAATATTTGCGACTGGATCGGCACCTATCCTACCTCCAATTAAAGGAGCAGAAATTGTACCAGGAAATAGAGAGTTTAAAGCTACATTAGAGAATTTACAATTTGTTAAGTTATACCAAAACTCTGAAGAGGTAGTTAATAAACTTAATGCTAATCCAGATATCAAACGTGTAGCAGTGGTAGGTGCAGGATATATTGGTGTAGAACTTGCAGAAGCATTTGAACGTTTAGGAAAAGAAGTAACTGTAGTAGATATAGTAGATACATGTCTTGCTGGATATTATGACCCTGAATTTTCTGATTTAATGAAGAAAAATCTAGAAGATCACGGTATTAAATTAGCGTTTGGACAAAAAGTAGAAGCTATTGAAGGTGATGGAAAAGTTGAAAGATTAATTACTGATAAGGAAACATTTGATGTAGATATGGTTGTATTAGCTGTAGGTTTCCGTCCAAATACTGCATTAGGTGATGGCAAAATTGAATTATTCCGTAATGGAGCATTCTTAGTTAATAAAAAACAAGAAACAAGCATAAAAGACGTATATGCTATTGGAGATTGTGCAACTGTATATGACAATGCAGTTGGTGATACAAACTACATTGCCTTAGCATCTAACGCAGTTCGTACTGGATTAGTTGCAGCTCTAAATGCTGGAGGTGATGGAGATGTAGTCGAATCAGCTGGTGTTCAAGGTTCGAATGGTATTTGTATCTATGACCTGAAAATGGTATCTACTGGTTTAACATTAGAAAAAGCAAAACGATTTGGTTATAATGCAGCTGTGACAGAATATACAGACTTACAAAAACCAGAATTTATAGAACATGATAACCATGAAGTAAAAATCAAAATAGTATACGATAAAGATAGTCGTGTAATTTTAGGGGCTCAAATTGCATCTAAAGAAGATATTTCAATGGGAATTCATTTATTCTCATTAGCTATCCAGGAGAAAGTAACTATTGAAAAACTTGCTCTTACAGATATTTTCTTCTTACCGCATTTTAACAAGCCGTATAACTATATAACTATGGCTGCTTTATCAGCAAAAGAATAGTAGATAAAAATTTTTAAAAAATAGAACCGTCTTAGAATCCTAAATTATAAAATAATTATATAGGAATTCATAGATGTAGTGGTTTGTTGATATTTAAATTCGTTTTATAAAAACTTTATAGATATTTAATAAACTTTGAAGGGAGTGACTCGATAAAATCGATTTCTTTGAAATCGTAATTTTCGAGTTACTCCCATTTTTTTTGATAGTAGAGATGATTTTTTCCATGAACTAGACTCTTTATAGAAAAATATATATAGTAACTATAGAAAGTAAACTTTATATATGCTAAAGTATTTTTATCTTAAAAATTTTTAAAAAAAGTGATATAATGTAGCAGTACATAGTTAGATATGGAGGTGCAATTTGAAATTATCGGTATTAGCCAGCAGTAGTAGTGGAAATAGTATTTATATAGAACATAATAATTTTAGATGTTTAGTAGATGCCGGACTGACTGGGAAAAAAGTAGTAGAGAACTTAGCTCAGATTGAGCGAGATATTAAAGATATAAATGCAATTTTTGTAACGCATGAACATATTGATCATATCAAAGGAGTAGGAGTTTTAGCAAGGAAGTATAACATTCCTGTTTATGCTAATAAACTTACTTGGCAAAATATGACGAAATGTGGTGAAATTAGCTCGGATCTTAAATTTCATTTTGAAAAAGAAGAAAGTAAAATTTTTGATGATGTTGTTGTTAATAGTTTTGGAGTAAGTCATGACGCGATTAATCCACAGTTTTATACTTTTGAGTGTGAAGGGAAAAGAGTGAGTATTCTTACAGATACAGGTTATGTTTCTGATAAGATGATAGATTATGTGAAAGATTCACATACGATTGTATATGAGAGTAATCATGAGGAGAATGTTTTACTTAGTGGACCTTATCCATGGACGACTAAACAGCGTATATTATCAGACATGGGTCACTTATCGAATACAGATTCTGCAAATTATTTAACGAAAATAGTAGGTGATAATACAAAAAATGTCTTTTTAGCCCATTTAAGTGAGCAAAACAATACGAAAGAACTTGCGCGTATGGCAGCGGATATGACGCTTAAACACAAGGATATAGATTGTGTTCTAGAAGCTGATAAAACTATTGATTGTAATGATAAAATAATTATAATGGATACTGATCCAGTAGTTCCAACAAAGATAATAGAAATATAGAAGAATATCGATGTACAAGAAATGTGTATATCGATATTTTTCTATAGAAGATATTCTTATAATTATGAGGATTCATACAAAAACTAACAACTTTTTCTTTAAATAGTCAGAAAATTCTAGTTTTTTTACTACAAATTTTTTCTTTTTTATTGCTTTTTTTCGAAAAATTTTATAATATAGTATTATGTCATTTTTTGAAAAGTTATAATATATGAAACAAAATTATAACTTGAAAAATATGTTATTTTTTATAATGAAATTTAAAATGTAAGAAAATAAAAGAAATGAAGTTTAAAATTGTATTTTTTATTGATGAATGTTATTGGAAGGAGATAGGTAAATGGAAAAACTATTAGAGATTAAAAATCTAGAAACAGCTTTTAGAATTAAAGATGATTATTTTAATGCTGTTGATAAAGTTAGTTTAGACCTATATAAAAACGAAGTATTAGCTATCGTTGGTGAGAGTGGTTGCGGTAAATCTACACTAGCAACAACTATTATGCGTCTTCATAATGAGAATTTAACAAAATCTACTGGAGAAATTATCTTCAATGGAAAGAATTTATTAGATTTAACAGAAGAAGAAATGAATAAAATAAGAACAAAAGATATTGGAATGATTTTCCAAGATCCTCTTTCTTCATTAAACCCATTACACAGAATTGGAAAACAAATAGAAGAAGCCTTAATTTATCACACAGAGTTAAGTTCAGAAGAAAGACAAAAACGTGTTATTGAATTATTAACACAAGTAGGTATCCCTAATCCTGAACGTTGTGCTAAACAATATCCACACGAATTATCTGGTGGTATGCGTCAACGTGTAATGATTGCGATGGCGATGAGTTGTAAACCAAGTGTACTTATTGCAGATGAGCCAACTACAGCTCTAGATGTTACTATCCAAGCACAAATTTTAGACCTTATTAAAGGTCTTCAAGCAGAGATGCATGCCGGAATTATCCTGATTACGCATGATCTTGGAGTAGTAGCTGAGATGGCTGATAGAGTAGCTGTGTTATATGCTGGAGAAGTAGTGGAACTTGGAACTGCAGAACAAATATTTAAAAATCCAAAGCATCCGTATACTCGTAGTTTATTACGTAGTATTCCTCAACTTGACGATGAAGAAGCTGATAATGAACTATATGTTATTCAAGGGATGGTACCTTCTTTAAAAACTCTAGATAGACAAGGGTGTCGTTTTGCAGATCGTATTCCGTGGGTTAGAAAAGAAGACCACGAAAACAATCCAACTTTACATGAGGTAGAAGAAGGACATCATGTACGTTGTACATGTTATAAAAACTTTGAATTTGAAGGGGAGGAGAACAATGCTTAAAGTAGAAAATCTAAAAGTACATTACCCTATTCGTGGTGGATTTTTCAATACGATTAAAGATCATGTTTATGCAGTAGATG
>CAURKK010000070.1:0-6991 GCA_963525505.1 uncultured Gemella sp. | reverse complement strand
ATGTTGCTTTTGAGAGAAAAAATCTTATTAATACACAAACACGTCATATTAAATATACCCTTGATGGAAGTGAACCGACGTTTTTTTCTAAAGATGCTACAATAAGATTTGCTAATGCAGATCCGTACAAACCAGAATTTTATTATAGTTTAACGATAAATCCATTTTCTGGCGAATCAAAAGTGCCCGCTGAAGGTGGGGAACTAACTCTTAAAGTGAAAAGTTTTAATGCGGATGGTAGTATTTCTAGTGAAACCAAAACATATAAGCTTCCTTTTGATAAGATGACTTTAGATAACGTTAATTCTAAGATTACAATATCAGAGAAAGAGTATAATGCAACACTTTCATCTAACAAAAAATTCTTATTAGATGATAATGTTAGTATGAAAACTTCTAATATTGATGAAGAAAGCTTAAATAAAATATTAGAAAGTCAAATTAAGGACCTGGGGCTTTCTAATGCCAAAACATTTAAACTGAATATCACAAAAAAAGATGGTTCTAAGTTTGCTCCTATTGACAAAGAAGGATGGAATATCTCAGAGAATCCAATATTTAAGTTGAAATTATCTAATTTTTCAGCTGATAATAATACACATACATATATTTACGAAAATGGTCGTTTGAGATTAATACCGTCTAACACAAGTAATTCTGGTTATGAATTTAATGTTAATAGTGATGAGGCTTACTTTGTTATAGCGCAAAAAAATACTGAAACACTTACAAAAGAAAAAATAGACGAACTAAAAAATAAAGTTAATGAGGTGAAAAAAGTTATTTCAGAAACTTCAGATGTTTCTGTTGCAAAATCGAATTTAGAAGCAGAGTTAGTGAAGATTGAAAAAACACTTAAACGACAAAAACCAAGCTTAAATACGATTATTATGCATCTGGAAGTTTTAGATACTAATCTTAAAGCTATAAAATCGAATAAGACAGCTAATCTAAAATATCTACAAGATAATGCTAAATCACTTATTGATATTGTAAACTCTGATGTTTTACATTCTTTATTGACATCAAAAAAACTTGCGAAGCTTGAAGATTTAAAAAATAAAGTAAATTCTTCTTACAATGATGGTGAACAACTAGCTAAAAATATAAAAGAATTACAAAATGAACTTAATAACCTTGAATATAAGTATCCTACACAAGATATAGAATTTTCGGTGAAAAAATTCTATAGTCCAGAAGATACATCTATGGCGAATAATGTATTTGTTAATAAAGCAAAACTTATCTATACACCAAATAAAACATACTTAGATATTGATTTGAAAACTATGATTTTTGGGAAAATACATGCACACTTACTTGATTTAGATGTATTTAAAGATGAAATTGATAAAGAAAAATTACCTTATCATGTGGTAAATAAATATGATGATATCAGTTCATTAACTGGAGAAATAACAAACTTCAAGAAAAAATTATTGGTGGAGTTGGAAAAAGATGTTAAAAATACTTATAATATCCGAGTTGCCAATGATGGTATGGGATCAGCTAGACCGGAAGCTAAATTAGTTATTTCAACAAAAATAGAACGTCCAGAAGTTCCTAGTGATGAAGAAGATGCACGTCAACGAGAAAAATTAGAGAAGCTTAACGAGTTGAAAAAAATAGCAAAAACAGAGGTTGCTAATAAACAGGGTATTTCTATAGAAGAGAAAGCAAGGCTGATAGATATAATAGAAAAAGCAACTTCTAAAGATGAACTTTCTGCAAAACTGGATAATAAGGATATTACAGTATCACTTGATAATTCAGTTATTAAAGCTAACGAAGTTGTAGTGAAAAATTCAAGTGTAGATATTGTTGATAAAGTAAAAAAACTTGTTGCAAGTAAGGTATCAGCGCAGGCAACAATCACTAATACTTTTGATATTCATCTTGTTGATAAAAATAATAATGTAATTGCAAAAAATGGGGATACACGAGCAGTTACTTTAGATGTTGAGAAAGGTGATGATGAAAAAGTAGAAGTTTACTATGTTAATAATAATGCTCTAGAATTTATACCGAGTGCTTATAAAGATGGGAAATTAACATTCTTTACAAATCACTTTAGTACATTTACTATTGTAAAATCTAAAATTAATAACAACAATAATAACAATAACAACAATAATAAACCTAACAACGGTGGAAATAATAATTTTGATAATAACAAAAACAATAATTTAAATCAAAATAATAATAATTCAAAAAATAATTTTGGTATATTGCCTAAAACAGGGCTTACATCAGGGGCTTTAAGTTTAATAGTTGGAGTATTAGTGTTGTTAGGAACACTGTTGATTGCTAGACGTAGAAACTAAAAATCAATAATATGATAAATAAGAGGTACTTTGTAAATTATAAGTATCTCTTATTATTTTTCGATAATAAAAATTTATACTGAAATCTATATTTAACGATAATTATAAATATAAACAGATTAAGCTTTATTTTTAAAAATGAATATTTTATAATAAGGTGTATAGTCAATTATAGAAGGAGAAATCAATATGCGTATAATTTTAGCACGACATGGAGAAACGGATTATAATAAAAATAAAAAAGTACAAGGTCATAGCGATATACCGTTGAATGAAGAAGGAATAAAACAAGGGAAAGAAGCAGGGAAGAAAATAACGGATTACGATATAGATGTAGCTTATAGTAGTACTTTGGGGCGTGCTTTCGATACTGCTAGATATATGTTGGATAATTCTAATAATGAGATAAACAAAATGTTAGATGTTATAAAGGATAAACGCTTAATAGAAAAATCATATGGAGATTATGAGGGGGTATCATTTGCTGAGTATGCAGCAGGATTACAAAAAGGAGAAACGCGTGGTATGGAACTAGATGAAGATGCCGCGGATAGAGTAGAAGAATTCTTTAAAGAAAAATACAAAGAGCATCCTGATAAAACTATATTAGCTGTATGTCATGGCGGATTAATTCGTTCATTTCTAACAGAAAAAGGAATTAAAAAAGTAGCACGTGGTGTAATTATAAATACTTCCGTTAGTATTCTTGAATATGATGGAGAAGTTTTTGAATTGAAAGTGTTTAATGCCTAATTAAATAATGGACTAGTAAAGTATAATATATATTATCATATATTTTACACTTAGTAAGTATATAATATCTTAAATATAATTACATAAGTAGAATGTAAAAAAAATGTAAAATTTAGGTAATAAAATTTTAATATTTTTGACATTAAAGTTAAATATTATTTTTTATTAATTCTTGTATCGCTGAACGGGATTTTTTAGAATTCATAAACTAGATAAATATTGATGATATAGGGTTTGTAATTCAATTTATAGTACATTTAAGTTATTGTTTTACAATATTAAATTTATCTGATATAATTTTAATATAGAATTGGGTGTGTTGTAATATTTTTCAAGTAAAGTAATTGTTTTTTCAAGCTTAAGAAAGTTGTCTAGACTTTAAAAATAATTATAAAATAGATGATTGTTTTACTTAAAAAATTATAATTACAATGTCAATCAATTCTTATCATACAAATACAATTATTTAGTAACTGTGTTGTTGAGTAAAAATTAAGGAGGAAATTAAAGAAATATGTTAGGAGATTACAAAAAGCATAGATTTTCTATAAGAAAATTAACTATAGGGGCTGTGTCGTTGTCATTAGGACTATCATTAGTTCAACCAACGATTTTGAACCACAATATTGTTATGGCATCTAGTGCAAGTGCTGAAACAGGTCTACAAGGAAATGTTAGTACTCAGCAAGAGTTACAAGATAAGATAAATAACAATGAACAAAATATCATACTAAGTGCAAATATAGATATTACTAAAACGATAACTATCCCTAATACTTTCACAGGGAAAATTCATGGTAATGGATTTACTTTGAAGCTAGTAACTCAAAACATTAATATGTTCCTAATAAAAGGAAGTACGGTAACGTTTGATAGTGTTGTTTTAGATGGGGCTGGTATAGGTAGACCGATTGATATTGCAGAAGGAGCTAATGTTACTGTAACAAAATCTACTATTAAAAACGGTCACACTGGGAACCAAAGTAATGGTGGAGGAATATATGTAATAGGATCTAAATTAAAATTAGATAATACTACAATTCAAGATTCTAAAGCTGTAAAAAAAGCTGGCTCAGCTGAAGATGTTCGTCCGAACGGAGGAGCAATATATGCGATAGCATCTGAAGTTACAGTAGAAAACAAATCTGAAATTCTAAATAACACTCTAGTTGACGGAAATGGTAATGGTGGAGGAATTCACGCTACTGGTAAGTCAAAAGTGAAAATTTCTGACTCTACTTTCTCAGGGAACCACACTGCTAATATTATCGATGAAGCTAACGAAGGTGGAGCTGTTTTCGTAAATGACGGAGGTACATTAGAAGTTTCTGATTCTACTTTTAATGTAGCGAAAGGTTTCAATACTGGAGGAGCAATCGGTATTAGACATGCGAAAGCAGAAATTAAAAATAGTAAATTTGATATAAATAACCTTGGAGATGCTTATGGTATAAGTGGTGGAGCAATCATGAGTGGTGAAAGTGATCTTAAAGTAGATGGATCAACATTTACTGCTGCTAACTCAAAAATAACATTCTCTGGTGGTTTCATAAATATAGTAACTGGAGGTAGCTTTACACTAACTAACTCTACATTAACAGGAGCAGGTTCTTGGTGGAATGGACCATCAATTTCTACATTCGGAGGAGCTATTGGTTTTGAAACAGGAAGTACTGCAACTGCTACTATAGAAAATACTACTATTAAAGATGTAACTGCTGATGAGACAGGTGGAGCTATTTCATTAGCTACTAAAATTAATGAGGAAGCTAGTGTAAACTTAACTCTACGTAATACGAATATTATTAACACAAGAACAAAATTCGCTTGGAAAGATACTCGTGGAGGCGCAATCCATGTAGGTAAAGGAAACACATTAAGAATCGATGGTGGATCTATTAAAAATTCATTCTCTGTAAAAGGTGGAGCGATTTACAATGATGGAACAGTAGAATTAGGAGGAGCTGAAACAGCTATTTCTGGTAATACTGCATATAAATACGGTGGTGGAATTTATAATAATGGAACTCTATTGGTAGACACAGCGAACCTAACTAACAACTCTAAAGTACCTGATGGTGCAGCTGGTGCAGAAGAAAACGCAGGAAAAACAACTGAGTACGCAGGTGCTAATATCTATGCTAAAAAAGATGTAACAATCACACCTAATGCGAAATTTGATGAAAAAGATATCAGAGTTCTTGACCAAGAATCATCAATAATATTAAAAGGAGCATTAAAACAAAAACTTAATGTTTCTATAAGTGAGCAACCTGGTGGGGAAAACAATGAAACTCCAAAACGCCAAGTAGGGTATTTAGTGGCTAAAGGAGATGGAACTTATACACCAACAAAAGAAGATGCTAAATTACTACACTACTTCACAAGAGATACAGTAGGAGTAAGTGACTATAATGATCACGATTCACTAGCAAAATGGGATTATGTACTTAATCCGGAAAACAACACAGTAGTACTAGGACAAAGAGTAAAAGTTGTTTATGATGCGAATGCAGATAACGCTAAATTTGAAGATGGAAATAAAACTATTGAAGACGTACTAACTGTTTACAAACCAGACTTTGCACCAAAAGAAACTACTAAAGTACCAACTAGAGATGGTTACAGATTCAACGGATGGTATACTACTAGCGATAATCAAAATGATAAGTTCACATTATCAAAAGCTTCATTTGGAATAACAGGAAATGAAATAACAACTCCAATAGCTAAAGAGAGTGTAACTGCTTATGCAGCTTGGTTAAAAGAACAAAAAGTAACATATGAGTTTGAAAGTGCAACAGCAGGAAAAGAATTACCACAAGCTGTAAAAGATTTACTACCAACAGATACAAATAAATATGTAAAAGATGAGCAAGTAACAGCCAAACAACTAACACAAACAGAAGTTGTAGATGCAGCTCAAGATGGTAAATGGAAATTCAAAGGATACGAACCAGCAAGTCCAGTGACAGTAGGAACTGAAGATGTTAAGTTTGTAGGTAAATGGGAGTTCATAGCTAAAGAGCACAACGTATCATATGAATTCGTAAGTGCAACAGCAGGAAAAGAATTACCGCAAGCTGTAAAAGACTTATTACCAACAGATGCAAATAAATACAAAAAAGATCAACAAGTAACAGCAACTCAACCAGCACAAACAGAGGTTGAAGTAGCGGCAGAAGATGGTAAATGGGTATTCAAAGGATACGAACCAGCAAGCCCAGTAACAGTAGGAACTGAAGATGTTAAATTCGTAGGTAAATGGGAATTCGAAGCTAAAGAGCACAACGCAACATACAAATTTGAAAGTGCAACAGCAGGAAAAGACTTACCGCAAGCCGTAAAAGACTTATTACCAACAGATGCAGCTAAATACAAAAAAGGTGAGCAAGTAACAGCTAAGCAACCAGGACAAACACAAGTAACAGTAGCAGATGGTAAGTGGGAATTCAAAGGATACGAACCAGCAGGCCCAGTAACAATGGGAGATAAAGATGTAGAGTTCGTAGGAAAATGGGAATACAAAGCGAACCCAGTATCTAAATACACAGTAGGATACAAATTCGAAAGCGAAACAGCAGGAAAAGAATTACCACAAGAAGTAAAAGATTTACTACCAACAGATGCTGATGAGTATGTAAATGGAGATACGGTAAATGCTAAACAACCAGCACAAACAGAAGTTGCAGATGTAGCACAAGATGGTAAATGGGTATTCAAAGGATACGCAGCAAACTCACAAACAGTAAATGGAAGTAATGTAGAATTCGTAGGTAAATGGGAATTTGTAGCTAAAGAGCACAACGCAACATACAAATTTGAAAGTGCAACAGCAGGAAAAGAATTACCACAAGAAGTAAAAGACTTATTACCAACAGATGCAGCTAAATACAAAAAAGGTGAGCAAGTAA
>CAURKK010000069.1:0-7093 GCA_963525505.1 uncultured Gemella sp. | reverse complement strand
CGATGAACTCATTCGTCAAGACTAAGAATTTTTTCTTAGTCTTTTTTTACTATAAGTAATGTTGAAAATATGGTATAATATATTAGTTAAAATAATTTAGGAGGTAATTATGTTTCAAGCATTATATAGGAAATATCGCCCGCAAACATTTAATGATATTGTAGGTCAAAATCATATAGTTTCTGTTTTGAAAAATGCAATTGACAAGAATCAAATTAGTCATGCCTATTTATTTTATGGATCTCGAGGTACTGGTAAAACTTCTATTGCGAAGATATTCGCAAATGAGGTTAATGGAAATGAAATCTATCAAAAAGAGAATGTTGATATAATAGAAATTGATGCAGCGAGTAATAATGGTGTTGATGAAGTACGTGATATAAAAGAAGCTATAAAATTTTTACCTACGGAAGGTAAATATAAAGTATATATTGTTGATGAAGTACATATGTTAACAACAGCTGCATTTAATGCTTTATTAAAAACATTAGAAGAACCACCAGCACATGTAATATTTATACTTGCAACTACAGAAATTCATAAAATACCAGCTACAATCTTATCACGATGTCAGAGATTTGAATTTAAGAATCTTTCGCAAGAACAGTTGATAGATAGGCTCAGATATATAGCCAAAGAAGAAAACTTAGTGATAGAAGATGAAGCGATAGAAAAAATTGCAACTCTTGCAAAAGGTGGTCTAAGAGATGCGATTAGTATACTAGATCAAGTATCTAATTACTCAGAACAAATTACATTAGGTCATATATTAGAAGTCACATCATCTATCAGTGAAGATGATATTTTAGAATTTTATAAAGGATTATTGCAAGGAGATGTTACAAAATCCTTATTAAAATACAATGAGTTTGTCGCTCAGGCTAAAGACACGAAATTACTGCTTAATGATTTAATTAACATAACTAGAGATATAGTAGTATATAAAAATTTAAAAGATACTAAACATACTGCATATAATGTTGAGAAAATTGTTACAGAAATAGATAGTGTTAGTTTTGATTATTTTTATAAAATTATAGAGTACTTATCACAGACGGAGCAATTTATTAGATTTTCTACTGAGTATATGAGTTATATGCAAATATGTATCGTTAAAATATGTACGAAGGAAGTTGGTATAAATGTAAATACAGTTGGTAGTAACAATGAAGAGAACACAAATGATAGAGGGCGTTCTATCGAATTAGAAAATAGAGTAAAACTTTTAGAAGATAAAGTATTTCAATTAAGAAACAGTATTGATAGTCTTACAAAGAAAAATATAAATGACAGTGTTTCTAATATCTCACAAAATACAACTGTAGAGGATAGTACTTCAACTAGTTGGGAAGGTATTTCGAAAGAAGAGATTAAAGAAGTAATAATTAAAGATAAGACAAAAATTATAGAACTTATGAAAGCTTCAAATGAGAATTTTACCAACTATGCAGCAAATGTATTCAGTAAAATTATTAACGAGAGTTTAAATAGCAACAATCCCGACATTATTACTATGAGAGATTTATTCAAATCTTGTAAGCTTATAGCATCTTCTAAGGAAGGCGGATTATTAGTATTTAATGAAGTTGATAACATGGTGAAAATGGCTCCTAATTCTAAATATAAAAAGTATTTAGAAGGCTTGTTCAAGAGGTTTATTGGAGTGGATTATTGTATTTTTACTATTCAAGATCACCAATATGAAGTACTAATTAATGAATTAGTAAATCCACAAGAAGAGAGTATTGAGGAGAAAGAAAAAGTACAAGAAAAAAATCTTACAAAAATTGATGAATTGTTTGGAGATATTATAATTGAGAACTAGTATTATCATAATGAAAAAAACAATTGAAATAACTTGAAAAACATTGTAAATTATTGACAAGTAGTAAAATTTTAAATAGAATTATATTATAAATAGACATTAGGAGGAAATATTATGCGCGGAATGGGAAATATGCAACAAATGATGAGAAAGATGCAAAAAATGCAAAAGGATATGTTAGCAGCCCAAGAAGGATTAAAAGATCAAACTGTCGAAGGAACTGTATCAGGAGGTATGGTTACAGCAATAGCTAATGGTGATGGGAAAATTTTAGATATTAAAATTAAAGAAGAAGTAGTGGATCCAGAAGATATTGAAATGCTTCAAGATATGATTTTAACTGCAGTAAATGATGCATTAGAAAAATCAACACAATTAAAAGAAGAAACATTAGGTAAATTTACAAACGGATTAAATATCCCAGGTTTATAAGATGCAATATCCAAAACCAATTTTAGACTTAATAGAAAGTTATTCTTTATTACCGGGAATAGGGAAAAAAACAGCGGTAAGATTAGCATTTCACACTTTGAAAATGCAAGATAATGATATAAAGAACTTTGCAGATAGTCTGGTGAATTTGAAAGATAAATTAACTAACTGTGAGGTATGTGGAAGACTTAGTGAAGAACATATTTGTGATATCTGTTCTGATAACGGAAGAGACAAGTCAACTATATGTGTGATAGCTAATGATAATGATTTAGTTGCAATGGAGAATATGCAACAATATAGAGGAGTATATCATGTACTAGATGGTCTGATATCGCCAATGGACGGTATTGGTCCTCTTGATATTAATATCAAGTCACTTTTTGAAAGAGCACAAGATGAAACTGTAAAAGAAATTATTCTTGCTACAAACTCTTCTCCTGAAGGGGAAGGGACAGCGAGTTTTATTTCAAGGTATTTAAAAAATACAGATATAAAAGTTACTAGAATAGCTCAGGGGATTTCCTTTGGAAGCGATATTGAGTATGTTGATGAAGTTACTTTATCAAGAGCTATTTCAGGTAGAATAGAATTATAATTTAGGAGGGCAGTTTATGTCACAAAAATCAGTAAACGCGATAAAAGTATTAGGTGTGGATGCTATTAATAAAGCGAAATCTGGGCATCCAGGAGTAGTAATGGGAGCAGCACCTATGGCTTATTCATTATTTGCAAAACATTTAAGAGTAAACCCTAAAAAAACAGATTGGATTAATAGAGATAGATTCGTATTATCAGCAGGACACGGATCAATGTTATTGTACTCTTTATTACACTTATCAGGGTTTGAGGATGTTTCATTAGAAGAAGTTAAAAACTTCCGTCAATGGGGATCTAAAACTCCAGGACACCCTGAGTTTGGTCACACAAAAGGTGTAGATGCTACAACAGGACCATTAGGTCAAGGGATTTCTACAGCGGTTGGTATGGCTTTAGCAGAAAGATACTTAGCTGCTAAATACAATAAAGAAGGATACTCTTTATTTGATCACTATACATATGTGATTTGTGGTGATGGAGATATTATGGAAGGTGTTGCATCAGAAGCTTCAAGTTTTGCTGCAGTTCAAAAATTAAATAAACTTGTTGTTTTATATGATTCAAATGATATCTGTTTAGATGGGGAAACTAAAGACGCATTTTCTGAAAACGTTCGTGCTAGATATGAAGCATACGGATGGAATACTATTCTTGTAGAGGATGGGGCAAATGTTGAAGCGGTTAGTGTGGCTATAGAACAAGCTAAAGCATCTGACAAACCGACATTAATAGAAGTTAAGACTGTGATTGGTGCTGGTTCACCTAACAAACAAGGAACTAATGGTGTGCATGGAGCTCCACTTGGAGAAGAAGAAACAGCATTATTTAGAAAAGAAATCGGTTGGGAAAATGAACCATTCGATATTCCGGCAGATGTTTATGCTGACTTCAAAGCAAATGTTGCAGATCGTGGAGAAAATGAATATGCGAAATGGGAAAAACTATACGCGGATTATAAAGCTAAGTATCCTGAATTAGCTAGTGAATTAGAAGAAGTACTTTCGCGCGAGGACATTAATCGTTTATCTAAAGAAAGCTTCGCATTTAAAAATGTAGGAGAAGCTCAAGCAACTCGTAACTCATCTCAAGATGCAATTAATAGTGTTGCGGCAGTATTGCCAACATTCTTTGGTGGTTCAGCGGACCTATCTCACTCTAATATGACATTCATCAAAGGTGATGGCTTACAAGATGATGTAAATAGAACAGAACGTAACGTACAATTTGGTGTTCGTGAATTCGCAATGGCAACAGTATTAAACGGACTAACATTACATGGTGGGGTACGTGTATTCGGTGGTACATTCTTCGTATTCTCTGATTATTTAAAAGCAGCATTAAGATTATCAGCATTACAAAACTTACCAGTAACTTATGTGTTTACACATGATAGTATTGCAGTAGGTGAAGATGGTCCTACACATGAACCTATTGAACACTTAGCATCATTAAGAACAATTCCAAATACGTATGTATTTAGACCAGCTGACGCGACTGAAGCACAAGCTGCTTGGTACTTATCTCAAAAAACTAACGATAGACCTACATCAATCGTATTAACTCGTCAAAACTTACCTATTTTAGAAAACTCTTCATTTGAAAAAGTTGCAAAAGGTGCTTACGTTGTTTATGAAACAGCTGCAGACTTTGATACTATTTTAATCGCTACAGGTTCAGAAGTTGCATTAGCAATTGATGTAGCTTACGAACTAGAAAAATATGGTTCAAAAGTACGTGTAGTAAGTATGCCTTCTGTTGAATTGTTCGAAGAACAATCTAAAGAATATAAAGAAGAATTATTACCATTAAATGTGCGCCGTCGTGTATCATTAGAAATGGGTAACAGTGCACTTTGGTACAAATATGTTGGTTTAGATGGATTAGCAATCGGAATTGATAAATTTGGAGCATCTGCACCTGCAAATAAGGTAATCGAAGAATATGGATTTACAGTTGAAGCAGTTGTAGAGAAAATTAAAAATGAGTTATAGAGAAATTCGCCCTGGCGATATTATAAAGGTAAAAGTAACAGCTGTTAAACCTTATGGTGCATTTATAGAAACGCGTGATAAAATGGTAGGATTAATCCATATTTCTGAAATTACTAATTGTTTTATTTTTGATATTAGTAGTTATATCAAACAAGATGAAATTTTAGAAGTTAAGGTCCTGTCAATTAAGGATAATAAAATTAATGCAACATTGAACTTTAAACAAAAAAAGGACAATGATAAAAAAGAAATAAACAGTTTAGATACTTTAAATTTTGAATATGGTTTCGATACTCTTAAGCAAAATATGAAACTTTGGCAGAAAAAAGCTATGTTTGAAATTAGAAATTCTAAATAGCTTTAAATGCTCAAATAACTTAACTATTCGTATTGAATAAAAGTTGATAGGAAACATAAATCCTATTCGAACACTTTTATTTGAGAATAATATAGTCTATATTATATCTTGAGAAGATAACTATATTTTTTAGTTGTTATTATTGACAATAAAAATAAACTAAGGTATTATAAAAGTAGTAAAAGTCCACTGACCGATATGTGGGATATAAATGGTCGGGTTGAAAGTTTACCGCTGACCAATATGCGGGATAAAAGTGGTTGGGTCGAAAGTATAGTCCTCAGCTCAATAGCGAGGACTTTTTTTGGAGAATAAATATGGAAAAAACAGGATTTTATATTATAAAAGATAACTTCTTTAATATTTTTAATGATCCTTTTTTAAAAGGGAACAAGCAAGGGAATAGACCGCATTATTATTGTTTTGAAGACTTAAAGACAGGTATTTATTGGATCATCCCAATGTCTAGTAAGTTAGAGAAGTATAAAAAAATAATAAAAAATAAAGAGAAAAAGGGAACTAAATGTGATATTTTACATATTGCAAAATTGGATAATAACAAAGAAAGTGTTTTTTTAATACAAGATATGTTTCCAATAACAGACGAATTTGTTGAAAGAGAATATACAATTTCTGGGAATCATTTGAAAGTTACCAGTGAACATGTCGCTAGAGAAATAGAGAGAAAAGCTAGAAAAGTTTTGTCGCTATTAAAAAGAGACGTTAGACTTTCACCATTACAACCAAATGTAATGAAAATATATAGACAGTTAAATAATAAAGACTATAAAAAATCAGGTACAGTATAAAACTTAGCTAATAAAACATAGTTGTTAAAAGAGTTAAATATAATATCTGATAAAACTTATCTTTGAAATGAGAAATTCTAAGTAATATCTATTGACAAACGTAACTTAACTGTTTATAATAACATACATATACAATGAAGTTTAGGAATTAAAAGTTAAGTATATTATTTAACAGAGAGAATCTAGTGGTGAAAAGGATTCATAATAGAACTTTTATGCTACCTATGTAGTACTTCATCGGCATTTAAGCCGTTATAAAAACTAATGAGGAGTACAATGTACTCGAATTAGGGTGGTAACACGATTATAGTCGTCCCTTGTGTAATTAATTTTACACAAGGGATTTTTTTATTTACTTGTTAGCTTGAAAGGAGAATAAATTAATGAAACAACTAACATCAACACAAATTAGAAGAATGTACTTAGATTTCTTCGTAGAAAAAGGACACAAAATTGAACCAAGTGCTTCTTTAGTACCGGTAGACGATCCAACTTTACTTTGGATTAACTCAGGAGTAGCTACTCTTAAAAAATATTTTGATGGAAGAGAAATACCTGAAAATCCAAGAATTACTAACTCACAAAAATCAATTAGAACAAATGATATTGAAAATGTAGGGAAAACTGCACGTCACCACACATTCTTCGAGATGTTAGGTAATTTCTCAATTGGTGACTACTTCAAGAATGAAGCAGTACCATGGGCTTGGGAATTCTTAACTTCTGAGAAATGGTTAGGATTAGAAAAAGAAAAATTATCAGTAACAATTCATCCTGAAGATACAGAAGCATATGATTTATGGCACAATGTTATTGGATTACCTGAAGAAAGAATTATTCGTATTGAAGGTAACTTCTGGGATATCGGTGAAGGACCATCTGGACCAAACACGGAAATTTTCTATGACCGTGGAGAAGATGCTGATACATGGTCGCCAAAAGAAGAAATGTACCCAGGTGGAGAAAACGATAGATATCTTGAAATATGGAACGTAGTATTCAGTCAATACAACCACAATGCTGATGGTACATATACAGAACTTCCTGCGAAAAACATAGATACAGGGATGGGATTAGA
>CAURKK010000068.1:0-7152 GCA_963525505.1 uncultured Gemella sp. | reverse complement strand
AATGTTTAAATATAATAGGAGCTATGAGACAAGGTACAATTCTTTTTATGGAATTGTTAGCTGATAAGTTCGATTATATGAACCAAATTAAAAATCACAATAAAGAAAATAAAGATGATATAACTGAAATAACACCAGACATTTTAGAAAATCTTTATGCAAGTCCAGCTGTTAAGCGTTCAATTTGGCAAACAGTTAGGATAGTAGAAGAATTGAAAACTATAGTTGGCTGTGCACCTACTAAAATATTTATTGAAACAACAAAAAGAAACAATGCTCCTTATAAAGTACCAACTCTAAATCGAAATGATTTAGTAACTAAGTATAAAACTATAAGAGAACATGAAATATTCGAATTGGAAAAAGAGTTAAAGAATATATTAGATTTTACTCTTAATAAAAACAGGTTGATTAATGAAGAACCTTCAAAACTTAAAGCAACGAAATTATATTTATATTATACACAATTAGGCCGTTGTATGTATACTGGTAAAAAAATAGACTTTGGTGAATTATTCGATATTAATAAATATGATATAGATCATATTTATCCACAAAGCAAAGTGAAGGATGGTAGTTTTAATAATATAGTTTTAGTAACCAAAGCTAGTAATGAGATGAAAGCAGATGTATTTCCTCTCAAAAGCAAGTTCCAAACAAAAGAAAACAAGATATTTTGGCGTTTCTTAGTAGAAAAAAAACTAATAACCGAAGAAAAATACAATCGTTTAGTAAGAATAGAAGAATTTAGCGATGATGAATTAACAGGGTTTATCACACGTCAGCTTGTAGAAACTTCACAAGCGATAAAAGTAATTTCAAATGTTTTAAGAGAATTAAATCCAGAAACTACTATTTGTTATTCAAAAGCAGAAAATGTAAGTTCATTTAGGCAAAGTTTCGGAAAAATAAAGGAAGCGAATAGGAAGGCTGAAAATAATGAAAAATTGATTAGAGTACAAGAAATTAATGATTATTATAACGCGAAGGATGCTTATTTAAGTATAGTAGTAGGGAATGTCTATGATGTTAAATTTACTCGTAATGTTCATAATTTTATAAAAAATAATAAAGATGCACGAAAATATTCATTAAATGGCTTATTCTATACAGATGTAAAAAACGCTAATACAATAGCGTGGGAAATGGATAAAACTATTCATGTAGTAGAAAAAACAATGAACAATAATAATATTTTAATAACAAGAAGAACTGCGGAACAGAAAGGCGCATTATACGATGCTACTCTCTATAAGGCAAAAGTAGCAGAGAAAGCAAAAGAAGGTACATATTACCCATTAAAAACAACTGATAGTAAAATTAAAGATGTTGGTAAATATGGAGGCTTTACAAAAATAAAGATAGCATATTATTCTATTTTTGAGTACACTCTAGATGGGAAAAAAGGGAAACAAAAAATCACTAGAATAGTACCAATTCCTATATATATTTCGCAAAATATTAAAGATGACAAAGCTCTATTAGAATATGCACAGACAAGATTGCCAGGAAAAGATTTGAAAATAAAATACAGAAAATTATGTATAGGTAGTCTAGTAAAAATAAATAACTTTAATTACTATATAGGCGGGAAGACTAATAATAATTTCACTTTCGATAGTGCAGTTCAAGTGATATTAGATAAAGATAGTGAGTCATATATAAAAGAGTTAGCTAAATATTTAAATTGGAAAAAAGAAAATAAAGATGGACAACCATGGGAAAGTATAACTGAAGATAAAAATATTCAATTATATGATTCTCTCATGAAAAAAATGAACACTGGGATATTTATTAGAAAAACACCTAATAAATATACTGAGTTATTGACATTAGAGGTAAAGAATAAGTTTATTAATATTGATATAGATGAACAAGTGAAATTATTGTTAGAGATTTTAAATCTTTTAACCAATAAAAAATTTACATCTAAATTAAATGAAATTGGTATAACGGCCAGTCGAGGAGTATGTAGTTTTAATCTATCAAATCAATCTCAGTTTTCAATAATTGAGCAATCTGTGACGGGAGTTTATGAAAAAGAAATAGTAATAGTAGGGGAGAAAAATAATGACTTGGAGAACAGTAGTAATTAGGGAGAGAGCTAAACTAGATTATAGCCTTAATTTTATGACCGTACGACAAGAAGCGGGAATTAGGAAAATCAGTTTAGGTGAAATCTATATGGTTATTGTAGAAAATACGGCGGTAAGTCTTACCGCCGTTCTTCTAAATGAATTAGTTTAAAATAAAAAAATCAGCTTGAGTGGAGTAAAGAAAGTAAGGGGGAAATTTGGACAAGAATAGTCTATAAAAAAATCTTTAATCAAATAAAATTTTTAAAAATTACTAAGAGTAGAGTATGATCTTCTAGAAGAATATTTATCAAAATTTGAATGGAATTATCTTAAATAAAAAGAAAGCATTACTATATATAACTATTATAACAGGGATTTAGTAATGAAATTTTTATTCATAAAGTAAATTATAGGTGTTAAAAATAAGGTAAATATAAAGAAATAAACAAGAAATTAGTTTAAAAAATTAGATAATTGATAAATAAAGAGTATAGAGTAAGGAGAAAAGATAATGGTGAATAGGAGAGCAAATAACGTAGTCTTTGGTTTCGATTTTCAAGTGAATGCGGCGATTGTACTAATGTTAAAAGACATAAAAAAGTTAAGTAGCCTTAAGCTTGAGGGGAATTATGAGGACATTGAATTATGTTTTAATGATGGAGAATACATATTAGCACAAGCAAAAGGAATAAATGAACCAATTAGTGATACAAGAAATGTTCGTAAGAATCTTAAAAAAGCTTTAGAAACATTGTCTGAAGGAGAAAAAGCAGTTAAAACAAAAAAGTTAATTTTTATTACAAATTCTAGAAATCCACTTAATGAAAATATAACTAATAGTGTTTTTGAGGGGGAATCTTATCGAGAATATAGCACATTATCTAGTTCATCTAAAGAAATAATTGATCAATGTTTAAGTAATATTGAAGAGCCTTTAGATACTAAAAAATTAATGATTCAAATACTTCCTTTTGAAACAGATAATGAAGATGAAAGATATAAAATAGTAAAAACAAAAATAGATGAGTTTTTAGTAGATTTGAATTTATCAATCCGAGGAATAGGAAAGAAAGTTATGAGTATATGGCAAAATAATGTTTTTGAAAACGCAACAAAAAAAAATGCAGATATAAAATTAACAAAAGCTCAAATTGTTTGGCCGCTTATATGCATTATAACAGATATGGAAAAAAATGGTGATGACATTTTAAGAATTATGGATGAAAGTATTTATGAAGAAGTTGTATATAGATATCATGATCTGATAGATATGTATACCGAAAAATTTTCATTTATTACAAAAGTTATATACGATTATAGTGATTTTAAATCAAATAGAATACGCTCTGAACGATTTTTAGATTTTATTGAAAAAAGCTGGGAACTATATAAAGAAGATTTTGCTTTAGCAGATGACGATGTAGAGTTAGAAAAAGTACTAATCCAAGTTATTTTATATACTATTTTAAAAAATAGACTAACTATAAAAAAAATAAAAGAGGGTGTAGGGTTATGATTTTTAAGAACATTTTTATAAAAGAAGGGATATATGAAAGAAAAATAGAATTTACTAATGGAGTTAATTTAATCTATAGTCAAAGAAATAGTCGAGGGAAAACAACTCTTCTTAGACTAATGTTATATGGATTAGGATATGATATTCCTAGTACAAGAAAATTAAAATTTGATAAGTGTTATATTGAATTAGAAGCAGAGTTTGAAAACTTAGGCCAAGTGAAACTAATAAGAAATAAAAAAGAGTTGATAGAGGTTATAATAAATGGGGAGATTCAAACATACGTACTGCCTAGTGAACAAAAAAAGTTACATGCTTTATTATATAATAGCTATAACGATGATATTCTTTCTAATTTATTAGGGGTTTATTATGTTGATCAAGAAAAAGGATGGACGTTATTAAATCGTGGAATAGTAATAGGAAGTATTAGATTTAATATAGAAAGTTTAGTTAGAGGACTATCTGGAATAGATTGTAATGATTTAATTAGAAAAGAAAAAAAAATAAGTAATGACTTACAAAAATATAAACAAATGCATAGTGTGGCAGAATACAGAAAATCCATACAGATAGAAGAAAATTCCATGATAATAGATTCATATGAGGATACAGTAATTAATGAATTAGATAAATTATTGATTCAGCAAAGAGAAATTAAGAAAGAATTAAGAAGAATAGAAAGTACGATATCTGATAATAAAAAATTTAAAAAATTTATTGAAGATATGAAATTACTTGTAACCACACCCAATGGGGAAGAAATAATGGTAACTGAAAAAAATATTTCAGGATTAGAAGATTTATCTGAATTACTTAAAACAAAAAAACTTCATATAGCAAGTATGTATTCTGATATATGTAGAAAAATAGAAAAAATTCAAGAGGAAAGAACTCGTGAGAATGAACAATTGAAATTTTTTGAAGAGAACTCTATTATAAAAATATTTGATAAAGAAATATTAAGAATGCAATTAAATCAAATAGCAATAGACAAGCAAATTTCAATGTTAGGAAAACAAAAGGCAAAACTTAGGAAGAAAATACAAGGACTTACTAAAGAAGATAATGAATATATATTATCCATTTCAAATGTTATAGAGAACTATGCAAAAGAATTAGAATTAGAGGATATACCTAGAGGATATTTATTTACATCGAATTTAAAAGAGTTAACAGGTGCTGTGTTGCATAAATTTGCTTTTATATTTAGATTAGGTTATATTCTAGCTGTAGAAAATAAATTAAATATAAAATTGCCTATTATTCTTGATTCACCAAGCGGGAAGGAAATCGATAAAGAAAATATTAGAGTAATGACTAATATTTTGAAAAGAGATTTTCCGAATAACCAAATTATAATTGCTTCTATTTTTGAATATAATTTTGATAAAGTCAATAAAATAGAAATTAAAGATTTCTTATTAGAGAATATATAATATAATGAATAAATATCTATTTTTTTATTAAAACTAAGCAACCTTAAATTATATAAGGAGTAAGCTTTAAAAATACTTTTGATTTATTTACAAATGTTAATTGTTTAAAAGTCTTAGAGGCACAGAAAGGGTTGATTTTTTAATATAAAATTGTATAATAAATATAGATTCAAAATTTACAATCAAGTTCAAATAAAGATTTATCTTCATTGCCATTGGCTGAATCGGTGCCGATTCATTATAACTAATTATTAAAGTTTTAATAATTACATTGTCAAATAAAGAGAATTAGTTTAAAAGCATAAATACGGTATTTTATTGTTTGAGAGATATGTAAATTTTGAATCTAAAAAGATATTTTGTTATAAGTAAAACTGACAAAATAAAAAAGTTGAATACATAGCCCATAAAAAGCTATCTGTATTCAACTTTTATTTTTATTTAATATCGTTAATAATTGTTTCTAGTTTCATAGAACGGCTTGCTTTAAACAAGATTACTTCGTTTTTGTGTTCATTAGCTTTTAGATAATCTGTAACTTCTTCAACAGTTGAAAAGTGAAGGGTGTTTATATCTTTATTATTAATATTGTTTGTAATATTTTTTGCAAGGTCACCGACACTAATAACAAGATTAATACCACGAGAATTGTTATTTATATAAGTACCAACTCCACTATGATACTCAACTTCATTTGGCCCAAGTTCGAACATGCTACCAAGGACAAGCGTTTTGAATTCAAAATCATTCAAATCACTAATAACATCAACAGCAGCTTTCATAGAAGTAGGACTGGCATTATAAGCATCGTTAATAATTAACGAATCTTCTCCGTATGTGATACTTTCTAAACGCATATTAGTAATTTTAGAAATATTATCTATTGCGTGACGAATTTCTTCATTTGTTAGACCAATTTTTTTAGCTATTGCTACTGCGAACATTATATTAAATAGGTTATGCTTACCTTTTAATGTAGTAGAAAAATTATTTTTATCGATACTAAGTTTGAAATCTATCTTATCACGGGTGATAGTATAATTTTCTAGAATAATATCGTTGTAAGAATTTTCTCCACACGAAGTAGCATTTATACTAGAATTTTCTACTAATTCTTTTAATAATGGTTCGTCCCCATTGTAGACGAAAAAGCCATCTTTTTTCATACCATTTGTAATTTCAAATTTTGCTTTGGCTATACCTGCTCGTGAGCCGAAAAATTCGATATGACTTTCTCCGATATTAGTAATTATCGTATAATCTGGTTTTACTAATTTTGATAAGAAGTCAAGTTGACCAAAGTTATCAGCTCCCATTTCAAGCACAAGAATGTCACTATCTTCTGGAGCGACAAGAATAGTTAGCGGAACTCCTAGCTCATTATTGAAGTTACCTTGTGTTTTATGAACTTTGAATTTTGTTTCTAAAATACTTGTAACTATATCTTTTGTCGTAGTTTTTCCGTTGCTTCCAGTTATAGCAACAATTTTTACATTTAAGCATTCTAAATAATGTTTAGCCAGTGTTTGAATAGCCTCATAGCTATCATTCACATAAATTATATTATTATCACTTTCAAAATCATCTTTTAGAGATAATGAAGCGACAGCACCTTTTTCAAATGCACTTTCGATATAATCATGGCCATCAACATTTTCTCCTAAGAAAGGAATAAACAAATCTCCTTCTTTTACTTTTCGGCTATCAATAGCGATTCCTGTGATTTCTTTATTATCTACTAAATTTATTTTTTTAGCATTTAATATCTTTTCTAAGTCTTTAACAAAATATTTCATAGTAATTTCCTATTCTTCTGTTAATAAATTTTTGCGGTCTTCGTAACGCTCTAATGCTAAATCAAATAGTTCTTCAATTATTTCAGGGTAGGTAACATTCATATTTGCCCAAAGTGATGGGAACATAGAAAATGGAGTGAAACCAGGCATTGTGTTTACTTCGTTGATGAAGATTTTTCCTTCTTTAGTATAGAAGAAATCGGCACGTACTAAACCAGAACCACTAATTGCACGGAATGCAGTTTCTGCCATTTCTCTAAATTCTGAGTATAAAGCTGTATCAATAGGAGCAGGAATATCCATGCGAGATTGCCCATCAGTAT
>CAURKK010000067.1:0-7185 GCA_963525505.1 uncultured Gemella sp. | reverse complement strand
AAAAAAGGGGACAAGATAAAAATAAAATTTAGTTAGGAGAACGAAATGAGTAATTCAGATTCAGTATTTGCTATATCGTTATTATTGGTAGCATTTTTTCTTACGGTGCTAATGCTACCAAGATTAATAAAATATTTACATGTTCTAAAATTTGGACAAGCAATTAGAGAAGAAGGACCACAAAGTCACATGCACAAAAAAGGCACTCCAACGATGGGTGGGATATCTTTTATAGTTTCAATAGTTATTTCACTTATTGTTGCAATGTTCTTGGATAGTGGTAATATTCAATATTATATTTTATTCATTTATACGACTATTTCATTTTCAGTTATAGGTTATATAGATGACATGCTTATTGTAGTTAAGAAAAAAAATGATGGACTTGCTCCAAGAAAAAAATTAATGTTACAAATACTATTTTCTGTAATATTTTATATCTTAGTAACTTATATCTACAAAGATATAAATTATATTCACATTCCAGGATTTGATTATAAGCTTAATATTTCATACTTATATCTAATTTTCTTAGTATTTTGGCAAACAGGATTTTCTAATGCTGTGAATTTAACAGATGGCTTAGATGGCTTAGCAACAAGTGTTACAATTATTACTACTAGCACATTTGCACTATTAGCATATAAGGAAAATAATTTCCCTGTATTAGTTTTCTGTCTGACTATTGTTGGAGCACTTTTAGGATTTTTAAAATTTAATAGAAATCCCGCGAAAATTTTTATGGGAGATACAGGATCTTTGGCTTTAGGTGGAATTCTGGCAGCAATTTCAGTAATTTTACATAAAGAAATAGCATTTTTATTTATAGGTTTAGTTTATATATTGGAAACTTTATCTGTAATTATTCAGGTGGCATACTTTAAAAAAACAGGTAAAAGAATTTTTAAAATGTCACCTTTACATCATCATTTTGAACTATCAGGATATGGTGAAGTAAAAACTGTGTATATTTTTGTTACTATAGCTGTAATTTCTTCAGCTATAGGATATATTATAGGGGTAATATAAGATGATAAATTTAGAAGATAAACAAATATTAGTATTAGGATTTGCACGAAGTGGTTATTCAACAGCTAAAATATTAAAAAAATTAGGTTATAATGTAATTTTAAATGCATTTGATGATTTAAGTACTGATTCTAAAGCAATTGAATTAAAAGAGTTAGGTGTAGAAATTGTTGATGGTGGGCATCCATTAGAACTTCTTGAAAGTGTCGATCTTATCGTAAAAAATCCGGGAATTAAGTATGAAATTGAATTTTTACAAAAGGCAATTGAAAAAAATATAGATATTATAACAGAAATTGAATTAGCCAATACAATATTTAATATAGATATGGTAGCAATAACAGGTACTAATGGGAAAACAACAACTACTCAAATGACCTATGATATTTTAAAAGAAGCAGGGAAAGATGTTTATTTAGCTGGTAATATAGGTTTTCCGTCAATTGAAGTTGCCTACAATCATCCGAACTCATTAATAGTAACGGAAGTATCGTCATTTCAGCTACAAGGAACGAAATATTTTAAACCAACAGTAGCAGCAATAACTAATCTAGGTGTAGGGCACTTAGATTATCATGGTAGCGTAGAAAACTATAGAGATGCTAAACGAAATATTTATAGAAATCAAACAAAAGATGAAATTCTCATTTTAAATATTAAAGAAAAAGAAAAATTCGATCTAAGTAAAATAAATTCTAATGTAATTTTCTATGATACAATAAATAATGAGGAATCAGATGTTTCAGTAAGAAATAATATGGTTATATATAAAGATGTAGAATTATTTGATATTACTAAACTGTCTCTTCCAGGAATGCACAATGTAGAAAATGCAATTAATGCAGCACTAATAGCATATTTTAAAGGTGCATCTATCGATGCAATTCGTAATATTCTCTACAATTTCAGCGGAGTAAAACACAGATTACAATTCGTAGGAGAACATAATGGAGTAAAATTCTATAATGACTCAAAAGCTACTAATCCAGTAGCAACTACAACAGCACTATCAGGATTTGAAAAAAATATTATCTTAATTTGTGGTGGAAAAGATAGAGGAATTGATTTTAAAGAGCTTATTCCATTTTTCCCAAGAATTAAAGCCATGGTTGTTGTTGGAGAGAGTAAAGAAATACTAAATGACTTAGCGTACTCTAATGAGGTAACTTGTCATAAAGCAATAAAAGTAGATGATGCAACAATTTTAGCTAATACACTTGCTGAGAGTGGGGATACAGTTTTATTATCACCAGCATGTGCATCATGGGACCAATATAAATGTTTTGAAGATCGTGGAGATGAATTTATAGCAACATTCGAAAAGATTAGTCAAGAGGATTAAAACTATGAACAAGAAGAATAAAAGGTTACTTGCGAAAATGAACAATGAAAAAAGAAGAAGTTCATTAGAAAAAATACAAAGAAAAAAAAGAAGAGAAATGATCTTTATAGTAACTTTATTTTTAATTGTAATAGCAACATTTTCTTTATTATTTAGTAGTTATCTAAAATTAAAAAACATCCAAATTGAAGGTAACAACCAAATAACAAATGAAGAGATAATGGAAGCAGGGAATATCAACACTAATCTTCGAACATGGTCAATAAAAGATGGAGAAATTCAAAATAATATTAAATCTAAATTTGATATTTTTAAATCAGTAAAAGTAGAATCTAAATTACCATCTACAATAAAGATAAAGGTAGAAGAATATAATTTCATAGCTCAAAATAAAAAAGAAGATGGAAGTTTTGAGATAATTATGGAAAATGGTAAACCATATTCAGGAAAAATTAGAAATAATTATAATCTACCTATACTAGATAAATTCAATGATGATAGTACTAAATTAGAAGAAGTTTATAAAAACTTAAATAATTTAAAAGAAGAAGTTCGTTTGCAGATTTCAGAAATAATAAATGATCAAGGTGATAATGTTATCATTTATATGAAAGATGGTCAAAAAATTAAAGCACTAAGAGCTAGTTTTTCAGAAAAACTTAATTACTATGAAGAAATATCTAAATATATTGAGGATAAAAATAATACAACTTTAAATTTAATAAATGGTGCTTATTTAGAAACTACAAAATCTGAGAAAACAAGAACAGATAGAATTAAACAATTACTAGCTAGACAAGGTTTAAAAGAAGAAAAGGACTCAAAAAAAGATAAAGAAGAAACAATAACAGATGAAAAAACAACCAAAAATAACAAATCTGAAAATTCTACTACTAATAATCAAGTAACTTCTTCTAATAAAAACAAGAATAGTACACAACAATCAACAAATAATAACAAAAATGAATAGTAAAAAAAACATCCAAAATTTAGTATTTTGGGTGATTTTTTTACTAAAATGTTATATAAAACTAAAAAAGTTATAATTTATATTACAAATTAAAAATATTTTAATAAAATTTAAATTTTTTTGGAGTTTTGCATATTTTTTTTTTGAATTTTATGTTATAATTTAGTATGTGTAAATAAAATATGTGTGTATTTACAATTTTATTATAATAACAAAGTTTTAAAAGGAAGGAGTGTTTGACTTGAGTTCACAATTGTATACTTCAATAGATCTAGGATCATCTAGTATAAAAGTGATTATAGCAGATGTAGTATATGAAAAATTGAATATACTCGGTGTTGGAGTCGTTAAAACTACCTCTATTAAACGAGGAAATATTATCGATGTAGAGTCTGCATCTAGAGATATTCAAAAAGCAATAGATATTGCCAAAAGTGAAGCTAATAAAGACATAAGATCATTATATGTAGCAGTTCCAAGTATACACACTCATATTAAAAAAAGTGTAGCGGAAATTAAATTTGATACAAAACACGATATTGATGGTAGGGATATCGAAGAAGTAATTGAAGAAGCAAAAATACTACCACTACCACGAGAAAGAGAAGTGGTTCAAGTAATTCCAGATTACTATCGTCTTGATGATATTGAAAATATTAGAAAACCAAAAGGTATGACTGTTCACAATGCTTTTGAAGTGACAGGAAATAGAGTATTAACTTCTAAAACTCATCTTCATACAATTTATAAGAGTATAGAAAACTTAAGATTAGATTGTAATGAGACGTTTTGTACATCGCATTCATTAGGAGAATTACTTCTTAATGATGAAGAAAAAGATTATGGTTCAGTAATAATCGATATTGGTGCAGGACTTACAACAGTGAGTTACTTTGAAGATGGAATACTTCAATTATCACAATCAATAGAGCTTGCAGGAGAGGATATTACTAGAACAATCTCGGATGTGTTAAATGTTCCATTAAAGCGTGCTGAAGAAATTAAAGTAACGCAAGGACATGCATTTTATGATTTAGCATCGCCTCAAGTAATTATTGAACTAGATAACTTAGAACCAGATGAAGAACCATATACTCAAAAAGAACTAGCAGATTACATTGAAGAAATTGTTGAAGAAATAATTTTACGATCATTTGATGTATTAAGAAAAGCTGGTATAAATAGAGTAAAAGGTAATGTTGTATTAACTGGTGGAACTACATTAATGCCTGGAGTTTTAGATTTGGCAAAAGATATGCTAAGAAAAATGAACGTTCGAATTGGTTCACCTAAGATAATAGGAGCTAATTCTCCAGAATTATCAGTAGTTGTAGGGACACTAACAAGTAGTTATAAAATTGAGTCGTTATTTGGTTACCAAGTAACTGATGAAGTACCAACTATTAAAAATACAAACTCAACGTTTGCAAATGTTTCTGGAGTAGAAGAAATTTCAGTAAACAACACAAAAGTTGAAACGCCGATAATTAGCGATTCACATACTGAAGAAGATGATGAAGAAACTTATTATGAGGAAGAGAAAAAAGATAAAGAAGAGAAAAACTTCTTTGATAAAATAACTAAAATGTATAATTCGTTTTTCGAATAATAATCAGGAGGAAATAAATAATGTTTGAAGAATTTGATCAATCAGCAGTAATTAAAGTAGTAGGTGTTGGTGGCGGTGGTGGTAACGCCGTTGACCGAATGGTAGAAAGTGGAATTCAAAACGTAGAATTCATTGCTGTTAATACTGATGCTCAAGCGTTAAGACGCTCTAAAGCAGATATTAGAATTCAAATCGGTGAAAAATTAACTAAAGGACTTGGAGCAGGAGCTAACCCAGAAGTTGGGCGTAAAGCTGCTGAAGAAACTAAGGATAAAATTGAAGAAGCATTAGCAGGAGCTGATATGGTATTTGTTACTTCTGGTATGGGAGGAGGAACTGGTACTGGAGCTGCACCAATCGTAGCAGGTATTGCTAAAGAATTAGGAGCATTAACAGTAGGTGTTGTTACTCGTCCATTCAACTTTGAAGGTAAAAAACGTCAAGTGCAATCTACAGCAGGAATTAATTCACTAAAAGGTGCAGTAGATACGCTTATCGTTATTCCTAACGATAGATTATTAGATATCGTTGATAAATCTACTCCAATGATGCAAGCATTTGTAGAAGCTGATAATGTATTACGTCAAGGGGTTCAAGGTATCTCTGACTTAATTAATGTATCTGGTACAGTTAACCTTGACTTTGCTGATGTTAAAGCTATCATGGCTGATCAAGGTTCAGCATTAATGGGTATCGGTGTAGCTTCAGGTGAAAACAGAGCAATCGAAGCTGCTAAAAAAGCAATTTCATCTCCATTACTTGAAACTTCTATCGTTGGAGCTAAAGGTGTGTTATTAAACATCACTGGAGGACCATCATTAAGTCTATTTGAAGCTCAAGCAGCAGCAAGTATAGTACAAGAAGCAAGTGACGATGAAGTAAACATGATTTTCGGTACAGTATTCAATGAAGAGTTAGAAAAAACAGACGAAATCATCGTTACAGTAATTGCTACTGGATTTGAAGAAGATGGAGTTAGTGTTGAAAGAGATATCTTAGCACAACGTCCAGCTCAGCCAGAAGCTAGTTCATTTACAAGTGGATACGGTAAAAATGAAGTAGAACAAGAAATGTACCCACGTCCAAGAAGAAGAACAAGAAGAGACATTTAATTTAATAAAAAAGGAAAATCGAGTTTACTCGATTTTCTTTTTTTTAATCTATTAAAATGAATTTAATTTCAAAGTTTATTACACTATTTAGTGTATTATATATGAATGAATTATTTAATGATGAATAACAGAATTTTAATAGTACATCTTCATCAGCATCTGCATAAAGATAATAGGTGATTTCACATTTTTCAATTTTAGGTTCTTCGCTATACCCTTTAACGCTTAGTAATGTTAAAGGATTTTTTAATACTAAATGAATTTTTCCCTCTAACTCCTCAACTTCAATATTTGATCTTTTACATGAAGAAATTACAGTATGAGCTATGCCACCTAAGATAGAAGCAGCAAAATAGTTTATACTGCTTCTGTAGTCAGAATTTATATCGAAGCTTATATCAGAAGATACTGGAATAAGATCATTATTTGTATATAGTTTAAAATTATGATTTGCCCATATTCCCCTAAAAGTGACGTCATAATTATTTGATTCATATAAATTATTCATATAGATTCCTCAATGAATTTTTTGCTTCATTTAGACGAGCAAGTTTTTTATCAATAACATCCATAGTACTAACAGGTCTATTGGCAAATGTTGCAAAGCCACAATCTGGATTAAGCCAAATTCTCTCTTTTGGTATAAACTTCATAACTTCTTTAACACGAGATATTATTTCTTCTAAAGATTCAATTTCATCTGTTCTTGGATTCATCACACCAAGGCCAAGTATACAATTTTCTCTAATTAAATCGCTACTAAATAACGAAGATATTTCACCAGCTCTTGGAGTAGAAAATTCTAATGTAAGTATATTAGGAAGAGTTTCTTCGAATAGTGGAAGTAGAGGAGTATAAGGTCCAGTAAGTAGAATACTTTCATCACGACTCCAATTACCACGACATACATGAAGAGAAACCAATATACCTTTATCTTTAGCATAAGAGATTACAGTTTTTATTAATTTTGTAGCGAATTTTAATTCCTCTGTTGGATCCTTTTTCTCAGATAAAGCTGCGCACATAAAAGATCTCGTTTTTCCTTCTGAAAATACAACCTCAGTTAAAACAGGTTCATCAAATTGAATAACATCTATGCCTATTTTTGCTAATGAATCAATTT
>CAURKK010000066.1:0-7360 GCA_963525505.1 uncultured Gemella sp. | reverse complement strand
TTATCCAATGCTGTAGGTAATCTAAATCCATAATCAACAAGTACTTGCTTACGAGCTCTATCTCCGTTAAACATACCACGAACCTGCGGAAGAGTAACGTGTGATTCATCAACCACAAGCAACCAATCATCAGGGAAATAGTCTAGTAAAGTATAAGGTGTACTACCAGGTTCACGTAGAGTAAGGTGAAGAGAGTAGTTTTCTATACCAGAACAAAAGCCCATTTCTTCCATCATTTCGAGGTCATAGTTAGTACGTTGTTCAAGACGCTGCGCTTCTAGAAGTTTGTTTTCCATATTTAAAACTTTTAATCTATCTTCTAGTTCAGCTCTGATTCTCTTAATAGCTTCTTTAGTTTTTTCATCACCAGCAACGAAGTGACTGGCAGGATATATTGCAATGTGCTCAAGTTCACTTAGCACTTCTCCTGTTAATGGATTGATTTCGCGAATACGATCGATTTCATCACCGAACATTTCTATACGAACAGAATTTTCACTACGAGATGCCGGAAAGATTTCTACGACATCACCTCGTACTCTAAATGTACCACGAGTAAACTCAATGTCATTTCTCATATATTGAATACTTATTAATTTCTCTAACATTTTATTTCTGTTAATTTCATCTCCTTCACGAAGAGAAAGTACAAGAGAAGAGTATTCTTCTGGAGAACCTAATCCATATATACAACTGACACTCGATACTATAATAACATCATCACGATCGAATAATGAAGATGTAGCACTATGTCGTAGTTTATCAATTTCATCGTTAACAGAAGAGTCTTTTTCAATATACGTATCTGTTGATGGAACATATGCTTCTGGTTGGAAGTAATCATAGTATGAAACGAAGTATTCAACTCGGTTGTTCGGGAAAAATTCTTTTAGCTCATTGTATAATTGTCCAGCTAAAGTTTTATTATGAGCTAATACTAAGGTAGGTTTACCTACGTTTTTCACGATATTTGCTATAGTGAACGTTTTACCAGTACCTGTAGCACCGAGTAAAGTTTGATATTTTTCTCCATTATTTAAACCTTCTGTAAGTTCAGCGATAGCATTCACCTGGTCACCTTTAGGTTCGTACTTACTCTGAAGATCAAAATCTACATGTAATCTATTAATTTCCAAAAAATCCACTCCTTTTTTAATAGTAGTATTGTGAGTAATTTTGTAAAAATAAAGTAACTCACACAAAAGGTTAATTAATTCTTTCTATAACATTATAATATAGATATAAAGATAGGGAAAGTGAAAGAAATTAATAATTCTCAAATATCAAGTTTAAAAGTAAGCGAATTATTCTAAAAGTATTATAATTTCAATCATTTCTACTATATTTTATTTTGTTTTTTTGATTGTATATGTTAATATAGTATAGTATGAAAAAAGGAGGAAGTAATGGATACACAAAAAATTATATATACTTCACCAAAAAGTGAGAGAATTGATAAATTTTTACAACAAGAATTAACAGATGTTTCTAGAACGAATATCCAGAACTTAATTTCTGAAGGTTATATAAAAGTAGATGGAAATAATATTAAAACAAATTTTAAATTAAAAGAAGGTAATGTTATTACTATCGAGTATAAAGAACCTGAAGAATTAGACGTTGTAAAACAAGATATTCCAATTGATATTGTATATGAAGACGATGATTTAATTATCGTAAATAAAGCTAAAGGTATGGTTGTTCATCCATCAGTAGGACATAAAGATGGAACATTAGTAAATGCCTTATTATTCCACAGTGAACTTTCAAGTATCAATGGTACTATTAGACCAGGTATTGTTCACAGAATTGATAAAGATACATCAGGATTATTAATAGTTGCGAAAAATGATAAAGCGCATGTTAAGTTGTCTGAGATGATTGCGAATAAAGATGTTAAGAGAAAATACTATGCACTTGTTCACGGAAGTATTAAACATGACTACGGGACAATTGATGCGCCGATAGCTCGAAATCCAAAAGAACGTAAAGAAATGGCGATTATAGATGAAGGAAAACCATCTATTACACATTTCAAAGTTGTAGATAGATTCGAAAAATATACACTTATCGAATGTGAATTAGAAACAGGACGTACTCACCAGATTAGAGTACACATGAAATACATCAATCACCCACTAGTGGGAGATCCGGTTTATGGTCAAAGAAAAACGTTAAATACAAATGGGCAAGCATTACATTCGAAAAGTATTGAATTTAATCATCCAATCACTGGTGAACATCTATACTTTGAAACAGAAATACCAGAATACATGGTAGAAACAATGGCTAAATTAGATAAGTAATTATAGCTTATAATACATCACTCCAATTGTTATGTGGATTAATAACATTGGGGTGATTTTTTATAAATATGATGTGTACTAGTATATAGATATAGAATTTTAAATAATCTCAAAAATATAATTTTAAAATTAAAAAAATAAAAATTATTAAAATAGTTGTTAATTGAAATATATAATTAGAAGATGAAAAATTGTTAGAATAAGTTTGTATCCGTTAACATAAAAACCTTATTGTAACAAAGAATAGGTCAATTAATATGTTGTATTAAAGTTAATAATACACTTAATTGAAAATAATTGTAGAAAATAGTTTATTTTTTCTAAAAAGTGTAGTATTATAATATATAGTAAGTAGTTATCTAAGGAGGACAAACAACATGGTATTAGTACCAGCAAAAGATATGCTAGTAAAAGCAAGAAAAGAAGGATATGCAGTAGGGCATTTCAACATCAACAACTTAGAATGGACAAAAGCAATTTTAGCAGCTTGTGAAGAAGCTAAAAGTCCAGTAATCCTAGGTGTAAGTGAGGGAGCAGTTAAGTACATGACTGGTTTCAGAACAGTTGCAGCTATGGTAGAAGCTATGGTTGAAGAAATGAAAATCACAGTTCCTGTTGCATTACACTTAGACCACGGTTCATACGAAGGAACTCAAAAAGCTATCGAAGCTGGATTTAGTTCAGTAATGTTCGATGGATCTCACTATCCATTCGAAGAAAACATCGCTAAATCTAAAGAAATGATCGCTTTAGCTCACTCTAAAGGTATTTCTATCGAGTGTGAAGTAGGTTCAATCGGTGGAGAAGAAGATGGAGTAATCGGTAGTGGTGAATTAGCTGATCCAAACGAATGTAAAACAATGGCTGACTTAGGAATCGACTTCCTAGCTGCAGGTATTGGTAACATCCACGGAAAATACCCAGAAAACTGGGCTGGATTAAGCTTTGAAACTCTAGAAAAAATTTCTAACATTACTGGTGGAATTCCATTAGTATTACACGGTGGTTCAGGTATCCCAACTGAGCAAATCCAAAAAGCTATCTCTCTAGGGGTTTCTAAAGTTAACGTTAACACTGAATGTCAATTAGCGTTTGCTGAAGCAACACGTAAATACATCGAAGAAGGTGGAGATCAAAAACCTAAAGGTTTCGACCCACGTAAATTATTAAACCCTGGATTTGAAGCTATTAAAGCTATGGTTCACGAAAAAATCGATATCTTCGGTTCAAGAAACAAAGCATAATAACTACGAAACAAATAAAAAGGCTCGTGCTTTGCATGAGTCTTTTATTTTATACATAGTATGGAGGGAATTATATGCAAGAAACACTAAATTACTTGAAAAAATTAACTAGTATAGTGTCACCAACAGGATACACTAAAGAAATTGCTGATTATTTAGTAGAAGAATTAAGTAGCTTAGGTTATACACCAATGCGTACGAATAAAGGTGGGGTAAATGTAGTAGTAGAAGGTAAGGATAATACAAAACATCGTGTAGTTACAGCGCATGTAGATACATTAGGAGCTATGGTAAGATCAATTAAACCTGATGGACGCTTAAAAATGGCGAAAATTGGTGGATATCCTTGGAATATGATAGAAGGGGAAAACTGTTTAGTTCATGTTACAAGCACAGGTAAAACCGTTAGTGGAACAATCTTAGTTCATCAAACTAGTACTCACGTCTATAAGGATGCGGGTACTGTAGAACGTACAGAAGATAATATGGAAGTAAGATTAGATGAGAAAGTGAGCACTGCTCAACAGACACGCGACTTAGGAATAGATGTAGGAGATTTTATTAGTTTTGACCCGCGCACTGTAATTACTGATACAGGATTTATAAAAAGTCGTTTCTTGGATGATAAAGTAAGTGCAGCTATTCTTTTAGATTTACTTAGAAAATATAAAGAAGAAAATATTAAATTACCATATACTACACACTTTATGTTCAGTGTTTTTGAAGAAGTAGGTCATGGGGCGAACTCTAGTTTACCAAAAGAAGCTGTAGAATATCTTGCAGTAGATATGGGGGCTATGGGAGATGATCAACAGACCGATGAATATACAGTATCAATTTGTGTAAAAGATGCAACTGGCCCATACAATTATGAATTCCGAAATCATTTAGTAAATCTAGCTAAAGAAAATAAAATAGAATACAAACTAGATATATATCCATATTATGGAAGTGATGCTTCAGCAGCGATGCGAGCAGGAGCCGAGGTAAAACATGCACTATTAGGTGCTGGTATAGAATCGAGTCACTCATATGAAAGAACACATATAGATTCAGTTCACGAAACACATAAGTTAGTTGATGTATACTTACAGAGTTCATTAATAAAATAAGTATAAATAATAATGAGTACTTTAATATAATGGTTAGTTTAGTTAGATGATAGTACATATTAATTACCTAAGTATTAACTAAAGGGATAATTAATTGATATATATTATAGAAAAAAACTAAAACAGCTACTAAATAGCACTTTTGTATTATATTTTAGCAAAAAATAATAAAAAACTTAAGAAAAAGCCTTGACTTTTAATGTGAAAATCACTATAATTACTATATACGATAATCTGTCGTATGAAAATCAAAAAAATATATCATAAAGGAGATAATAACAATGAAAAAATCATTATTATCAGTTTTAGCTGCAGGATTAGTAGTTACTGCAGTTGCACCAGTTGCATTAGCTGCTGACGATGCTGCTTACGGATTAGGAGCTACTCGTTGGTCTGAAGAATCAGGATTCTACACTGATACTACAAAAGATGCTACAGTAGATCAAATCAAAGCAGAAAACGATAAAGATTTAGGAACTAAATCTGAAAAATGGACTCGTGATGCTAACAAACTTAAAAAAGGTGAAACTTTAAAAGTTGACAAAGGTCAAGCAACTAAAGCAGCAGATAAAGCAGCAGCTAAAAAAGCTTTACCAAAAACTTCTGCAGTTAAATAATACTGACTTAAGTAAATAAAAAAGGACGTTTGTAAATTCAGACTCCTTTTTTATTTTGTAAATTTTAATATTATATGAAAAATACAGCACGTAAATAGATTTTCTAGCAGTATTAGTATATATAAAGAAACCAGATAAGAAATTTTTCCTATCTGGTTTCTTTTATTCTTGTCGCAACTATAGTTCCTAATGCTGCGATTATTGCTGAGGCATAGAATACGTAAGAAGTACTAATATCCCATATTGCTCCCATTATATAAAGTCCTATTGCCATACTCAGTTGGAAACAAATTGCTGTATATAGATTTTGCATATCGATAATTTCTTTATTGTTGTAATCTTTATTAAGAATCAATATAAAAGCTATATGAGCTACTGCAAACGTAATCGCATGGAATGTCTGCAAAACAGTAAAAACATAAATGTTATGAAACGTTGCTAAAGCTCCCCAACGAATAATAGCACAAACACCAGCAAAGATCATTAGATTTTTTGGTTTGATTCTTTTAACTAATCTTTTGGAGAAGATAAAGAATATTATTTCCGCAATAACTGATACGTTAAGAATAACACCAGAAAGCCATTTAGCTGATATGTTCATACTTTCTAAATATAATGCATTGTAGTTATTGTATGCAGTATGTGAAAGTTGATATAGAAATACGGTAATAATAAGTAAAATTGCATTTCTGTCTTTTAATACCCAACTATATAAATGTTCTTTATTTTCAGTTGATGAATTGTCTAAATTAATATTTTTTACTAACTTAGGTTGTGGTAGAAACATAAATATTAAAAATACTCCAATTAAAATAATTAGAATATAATATAATGCTCCATTTCCTATGTAACTTAGTATTCCACCAATAAAGATTCCTATTACAGTAAAACCTAGAGATCCATATGTTCTTGCTTTACCGTAGTCGATGTTTTCTTCACGTAAAAATAATGAAGCTAGACCTTCGACTAGGGGACTCACCATGAAGTAAATCATACCGAATAAAAATGTAATTAATCCAAGTACTATCTTTTCATTAGTAAATCCGTAACTAACCGCAAGAATTAATCCTATTCCTACTGATAGTTTTAAAGCAATATCAAAGTTATATTTTTTTATTAAATATGGCGCTAGAAATATTCCGCTTATTACTCTTGCTATATAAAGCATTGAAAATATCGAACTAGCTTCTAAGACACTTAAGTTTTTTACCGATGTTAGATAAACCATCCAGAATGGTAAGAACGTCCCAGTTACTAAAAATTGTAGAAAGTAGTTAGTGGATAACCATGTTTTTGATGACATATTTACCTCCTATTTAGCAAGTAGCTGAACTATAACTACTAAACTATTCATTAAGATATGAGATATTGTAGGTGTAAGAATACTTTTAGTATGAACATATAAGTAACTAAAAACAAATGACATCCCGATATATACTACCATAATTGGAGAAATACCATCATGCGGTAGAGCAAAGATGAAACCAGTAATTAAGGCAGGTATTGTAAATCTAATCCAGTTTTTACTGCCGATCATAGCGTCATAAAAATACCCAAACACTGCTTTTCTAAAGAATAGTTCTTCCATAATAGGTCCAAGAACAGCCACATATAATATGAAATAAGGCTTCATTTTAATTATTTCAACAACATTATTAGTGTTTTTACTTTTAGTATCAAAATGGAAGTAATTAGAAAAATATACCAAAATTCCATTTATAAATCCTTGAATCAACATCATTGAAAAGAATCCAATAACTCCTATAGCAACTAAAGTTAATAAATTATAATTGCTTTTACCTCTATCAATATCATTAGTACCTTTTCTTGCTAAAAAAACAAGAATAGCTGTTGCGATGAATGATAGTATAAGAACGGTTGTAACTCTTAAATCTATACTAATATTACGAGGGAGTTGGAGTGGTATTATAAATACAGCTAGTATATAAATAATTCCACTAAGAAGTAGGTGGCTTATGTTGCCACGAGTAAATGAAAATCTCATAAACCCTCCTTTGTTTATTTAATTAATCTTAATTATAACATCTATAATAGTCTCATACAACTGTTTGTATTTAATA
>CAURKK010000065.1:0-7558 GCA_963525505.1 uncultured Gemella sp. | reverse complement strand
GTAAAATTAAAGAACCATATGGCATTAGACCACATGGTTCTCTTTTTAAAATCTACGCATCAGATCTTGCGAATTTATTTCTCATATTACAGCTTGCTGTAAATAACGCTTTATCTAGTAAATCATCTGTTTGAACTTTAAGCTCTCTAGCAATAATATCATTAGCTTTTTCAAGATAATCTTTAGCGGCTTCTTTAGAAACTTTAGTTTCTATAAACTCTTCATCATATTTATTAAGAAGTTCTCTTGATTGTGATTGAACTTTAAGTTGATAACGTTCAATATGTGAAGCAGTATCAGCAAAATGAGCATCACAAAGAGCAGCTATTAAACGATTAGTCCAGTAGAAGTTTTCAGTTGTTACTTGGTTGGTAGTATTAGCTAAGTATTCTGGTGTGCGATTAATGTTAGTGTAGAATGGAACAATAGCATTAAATACACAAGATCCAACAGCTAACCATTGAATTGATTTAAGTTCATCAGGCATATAAGGTCTAATTTGTACTAAACCTAAGAAGTTTGTACGATTTATACCAATTGGACGTAGAGTTCCTTTTTTAACTGAGTGAATATTTTTAGAATATGAATCATATTCAGTTCCTTGATAGTGATGAGACAAGGCGTATTTGATATCTTCAACAGTTATTTTTTTCTCTGGTACTCTTGCCCAAGGAAGGTTGTCAGAATCTGGACGATAATCAGCATTTACTCCATCGTATGTGTTTGATGTAGGATTGAAATAACGTTGAAGTATCCATGCACGTGGTGTATTGTATGTATGGTCGGCATCACTACGGCTACCAAAAGCGTGACGTGGATTAAAGTTTCCATCGATTGATAAGTCTAGGTGATATTTATCAACAAATTCTTTTAAATCAGAAGAGCACATGTACTCTTTTCTAGCTCCAAAAGCATCTTCAAAATCAAATTGATCGATACCAAGTTGGTTTGGCATAATTACATAGCTATCATCAGGAACGCGGCGTGCCATCCAGTGATGACCTCCAATAGTTTCAAACCACCAAATTTCATCTTCATCTTGGAATGCAATGCCGTTCATTTCGTAAGTACCATATTTTTCTAACAATTTCCCTAAAAATTTAACACCTTCACGTGCAGTTGCAATATATGGCATAACTATTGTATAAATGTCTTCTTCACCGATACCACCTACTTGTTCAGGTACATAATCATCGTCTCCTGGATTACCAATAGCTGCTTTATATTCTACTAATGGATCGGCTCCAAGGACACGTTCATTAGATGTAATAGTTTCAGTAGCACTCATTGAAACATTATATTCATTAGCACCACATTGGCCCCAAATACCATTATCTAAAATAGCATTAGGTACCGCAGTATAACGTACCGGATTATTAGGTAATTCAATTTCAACTTTTGAAATTACCGATTTATATTTACGTGGTTGTTCCTCTGGACTTACGTTTATGAATTTTTTTGATCTAAACACTCCTGATGGTGAGTCCTCAGTACGAGCCACCATAGTTGAACCGTCATAACTAGCATTTTTTCCTACAAGAATAGTTGTACATCCCATAATAATTCTCCTCCTAATTCGTAAATAATTGATTTTATATATGTTATGTAAAAATGTTTATTCTCGTAGAGTTTTTAAAAATATAACTTTCATAATATTTCCCCCTTGCATGAAATATTCTTTAATTTTATTGTAGTACTTATAAACATTTTATTCAAGCGATATGAGGAGATATCGTAAAAAAATAATTTTTTTAAAGAAAATAAAGATTTTATTAAAAGGGAAAAGAATAATAAAAAATTAAAAACATTATAAAATATAAAAATTATTGAAGATGAAAAAATAGAAAAATAAAATAATAAAAAGTATATTTTTATTACAATATTTATGATATAATAACCATGGAAACGATTTGAGAAAGGTTGGGAGATTAGAAAGTAGTACAGATAATCCTAAAAACGATATTTATTAAAACTGTGTAATAATATATAGTTTTTTTATTTTGACTATCTTGCTGATCTTAATTGGGAAAAAGAGATGTATGAGAAATTATTGATGAAAACAGCGTTACTTGCAGGACGAATCTTAATGGAAAACGGTGCTGAAGTTTATAGAACCGAAGATACACTTGAGAGAATTATTAAAAAAGGTGTAGGAGAGGTTAGGACAGATGAATATTATACACATGTAACCTTAACGGGTATATTTATCCGTATTGAAGGAATAGGGACAGACTTTAGAAGGGTTAATGATAGAACTTACAATCTAACAAAAACAACTGCTGTAAATACGCTATCTAGGGCGTATACAGCAGGGCAGATTTCATTGATCGATATGTATGATGCTTTAAAAAGAGTTCAAGCCGAAAAAAGTCCAATTAAAGATTGGTTCAAAGTACTTTGCTCAGGAATTCTTAGTGGAAGTATTGTATTAATATTTGAGGGGAGTTTTTGGGATGTAATTCCAGGTAGTATCGCCGGAGCAGTTGCCTTTTATGTTTATATAAAAGTTATAGGATATTTAAAAGCGCCGTTTATCTCGGAGTATATAAGCACCTTTGTAGGAGGAGTGGCAGGTTATTTAGGATTTGCATTGTTAAATGGTCAGTCGCTTAGACTTGCTATGATTGGTGCAGTAGTGCCTTTAGTTCCTGGTATTACAATAACAAACTCCATGAGGGATATTATAGCTAAACAGTTTATTTCAGGAACTATACGTTTTATTGAAACATTCTGTGTTGCCTTCGCTCTTGGTGCGGGAATAGTAACAGTTTATTATCTTGTTAGATTACTAGGAGGTGCGTTATAATGATTGCAGTATTAAGTCATGGTTTATTATTACTATACCACTTTATCTTTAGTTTTATATCATCAGTATCGTTTGCTATAATTTGTGACGTGCCTAGAAAAACTTTAGTAACAGGTGGAATAATAGGAGCAATAGGTTGGTGTGGATATTGGGAGATGTGGAGTCATGGACAAAGTGTTTTCATGTCAAGTCTGGTGTGTTCACTATTATTAGCTAATATAAGCCAAATTTGTGCGATTAAATTTAAAAATCCATTAACGGTTTACTTCGTACCAGGATTAGTTCCAGTAGTACCAGGGGTTACTATTTATGATGCATTTAGAACATTATTGTTAGATGAATACGGAAATTCTGCAAAAATTTTCCTAAATAGTTTTTATGGAGCAGTAGGACTTGCAGTAGGAATCATAATAGCTGATTCTATTTTTAGAGTAGTGCTAAACCCATTGTTACAGAAAAAACATAAATAAAAAAATTAGACATAATAATTCGTTGAAAAATTTATTATTATGTCTTTTTTTATTTGCAATGTATGGTGATGTGTGGTACACTTTAAGTGTAAGATGTGTGGTGGAGAGTGGTACACTTAGAAAGGAGGTCACTATGTTTCAAATTGATTCATTATCAGATAAACCAATTTATAAACAAATAGTAGATCAAATTAAATCTATGATAAGTAAAAACTTATTGCAAGAGGGAGATAAATTACCATCGGTAAGAGAATTTTCTAAAATGCTTGGTGTTAATGTTAGTACAGTTCAAAAAGCTTTTCAACAGCTGGAAAGTGAAAAGATAATCATAACAATCGTAGGAAGAGGTACTTTTATTACAAATAATTTTGACAATATTATTCCAAATTATGAACTAATAGATTCAATAATTGAGGATTTGGTTAGGGAAGTAAAAATAAGGGGAATTTCGGAAGAAGATTTATTAGAAAAAATTAAGTTGGAATTTCGAAAGGGTGATTAATTATGGATAATGAAAAGAAGCTTGATGGAAAGTTAAAAGAATTAATCATGGAATGGAAATTTTTAGGATTATCGATGGAGAAATTATGCGAAGTCATATCAGAAAAGATAAAGGAGAAAAATCATGAAACTTGCGATAAAGAATATTAATAAAAAATTTTCAAAAAAGATAGTATTAAACAATGTTAGTTTCACTGTAAATACTGGCGAAATTGTAGCACTTGTTGGTAGAAACGGAAGTGGGAAAACAACTTTATTAAAGATACTATCAGGAATATATAGTCAAGATTCTGGGGAAATAGAAATTGACGGTGTAGATAATAAAAATATAAGAAAACAACTGATTTATATACCGGATAGATTCGATTATTTTAAAAATTCTAAAATTAAGAAAGTTTTCGAATTTTATAAGTTAGCCTATGAAAATTTTGATGAACAGTATTTTAAAACAGAATTAGAAGAAATTAAATTATCACAAACCAGCAGATTATCTGAATTATCAAAAGGACAACTAGCTATTTTTAGTTTGATTTTGGGGATTTCATGCCGAACTAAGTTTATCCTCTTAGATGAACCACTAGATGGGATAGATGTAATAAATACTAAAAAGATAGTTGATTATATTTTGGATGCTCAAAGTGATGGGATTGGATTGTTAATTAGTAGTCACCAATTAAATGCATTAGAAAATATAAGTGATAAGGTTGTCTATTTAGATGATGGGGTTGGAGTTAGTGAAGAAATTAATAAGGATGATTATAGTAAATATCAATTAGTGTATCAAGAAAAGATACCAGAGGAGTTACGTAGTAATCCTGATGTAAAAATTATTAGTAATATTGGAAGAGTTTATGTGGTTATTATGAGGGGAAGTTATGATGCTACTCATGACATTATTCAAGATAAAGATCTTCTTCAATATGATAAACTACCTATTGTATTAGAAGATATCTTTTTATTAAATAGTAAAGGGGAAGATGAAAATGTGTAAAGATATTTTAAAAATTATTCGCATATATTTGAAACAATATTCAATAATGTTAATTATACTATTAATTGCCTTCTCGACATTTGCTGCTACAACTACTAATAAACAACTAAATGAATTAAAAAATGGAGTTGCAGTTTATGATTTTCAATTAACAACAGGAATAGCTAAGGAATTGGAAATTAGAAAAGGTGCATCTAATGATGAATTAAATAAAAAAACACATGAACTGTATAAGCTGAAAGAAGAATATAAAAAAAATTATAAGGAAAAATTATCAAAAGAAAAATTAGCTGAGATGAAACATGCATATGCGGTTGGAGCATATTTACATAATTTTCCAAGTTCTCCAATATGGACATTTTATACTAACAATAAGGATTTAAATGTACTTGCAGGTGGAGAGAATGAAAAATATAAACAATATTTAACAGAAGAAGAACTAAATAACGTTCCTAAGTATAAAGAATGGTCACGAATGCAACCGGGTAGCAAGGAGTACTTTGATAAACAAGAGGAATTAGATAAAGTATATCCACCAGCATTAGATATTAGTAATGTAAAAACATTAACCTTCTTAAAAGAAAATCTAGAAGCTAGTAAAGTTAAGTTGAAAGAAACTATGTTTAGCGAAGGAACTAATATTGGTTATTATATTTTGATAACTTTAATCCCGTTGTTAATTTTTGGAGTTGAATATCATACTAATTTTGGTAAATTTGTAGCGAGCTTACCATATGAAAAAGAAAAAGTATATTTTGCTAAAGTAATTCTATCGTTCTTAACTTTAATAGTTACTTATATTCTAACAGGACTAGCTAATATAGCGGTTATAAGTAATAGTTTGTTAGGAGAAATTTATAACGTGCTAGCGGTACTTGAAATAAATAATAAAGTATATATACTAGGAATAGGGCTAGTATTACTAGGAGCTATCTTATCAAGTTTTTGTGGAAGTATATTGAGCATAGGTGCGATGTATATTCCGGCTCTTACACTGATATATTATCCATTGGGAGTGTGGATTGCTATAGGAAGATTGTTTTTTGTAAATTATCTTCCAGATGGATCGTTTCTTGATAATATACCAAGGATGCCAATATTTTATTATTTCGGCTACACTCCTTGGAAGAATATTATTATTTACTTAGTTATTTTAACAATAATTATGCTGTTAGCAAGTAAGGTTTATAAAAAGCATAATGTAGAAAAAGAAGGTGAATTTTTCACAATAGAGAGAGTTTCATTAGTGGGATATTTAATATTATTAATGGGAGTATTTGCTTTTTCGCTGATAGTGCTAACAGAAGTGTTTACTATTAACCAAGGTGTATCCTTAGCATTAACGATATTATTAATACCAGCTATAGTTTGGAAATTAGTTAGAACAAAAATAAGAATATAAGTTTCTACAGAAGTTTAGAAAAAGATAAGGGGGCTGATCCAAAAGCCCTAAATTTTAACAAGGTTTATATGAAAACTCATAGACGCAGTGGTTTATTGATATCTAAATTCGCTTTATAAAAGCTTTTTAGATATCTAATAAACTTTGCGGGGGTGACTCGACAAAATCGATTTCTACGAAATCACGATTTTTGAGTCACTCCCATTTTCTGACAATTACTTAAAATTATAAAAAGTTTTTAGATAAAAATACACAATTTTTCAAAAAAACGGTTGACACATAAAAAATTTACTGATATACTTAATAACAAGTTAATGATTCACACGTTGATAAGATAAGTAAAAGTGAAAGATGGTAAAGAGAGTCTCGGATGGTGAAAAGAGATCGTATTGGAAACTTTGAAAATGGTCTTTGAGTGTTAATGGTCGAATAATTAGACCTTTACGGGTGAGCCCGTTATAGCTTCAGGGTATAACATCAAATTTGATGCGTACTTTTTGAGTTGATATTTGTGAGAATATCATAAAGTAAGGTGGTAACACGTAAATTATTAGACGTCCTTGCAGAAGCATAAACGCTTCTGTGAGGATTTTTTTATTTCTCAAAATAATCACAAGGATACTTAACTTAATCTAATATTACAAACACTTTGGAGGGACAAAAACATGTCAGAATTACTAAATATTTATAAAACTTTAAAAAACAAAAAATGGGTTAACTTAAGCCACAAAATTGATGAAAATTCACCTAAATTCCCAGCATTACCAGCTTTAGAAAAAGAAAATGTCTTTACTTTAAAAGATGGATTTTATGTTCAAAAATTCTCAGTTGTTGGGCAATATGGAACACACATCGATGCACCAATTCACTTCGTAGAAGGTGGACGTTGGTTAGATGAAATAGAACTTAAAGATTTACTATTACCTTTATACGTAATCGATAAAAGTAAAGAAGTAGCAGAAAATAATGACTATGTAATTTCTAAACAAGATATCCTTGATTTTGAAGCTGAGCATGGTGAAATTTTACCAGAATCATTCGTAGCATTCAGAAGTGATTGGTCTAAACGCTGGCCAAGTTATGATGAAATTAGAAATCTAGATGAAAATGAAATTCAACACACTCCAGGATGGGGAAGAGATGCTTTAGAATTCTTAATTAAAGAAAGAAAAGTTAAAGCTGTAGGGCATGAAACTCTAGATACTGACTCAGGAGTTACAGCAGCTGCTGAAGGGCTAATCCAAGAATATTATTTATTAGAACAAGATATTTACCAAATTGAAGTTTTAGCAAATCTTGATCAAGTACCTGCAACTGGAGCGTTAATATCAATTGCTTATCCAAACTGGACAGAAGCAACTGGATCTCCAGTAAGAGTAGTAGCGATA
>CAURKK010000064.1:0-7588 GCA_963525505.1 uncultured Gemella sp. | reverse complement strand
TTTTTTCCATTTTGAACTCTTTTTTTCTTCCCAAATTGGAAATTTTGACTCTTTTTTCCATTTTGAATTCACTTTTTCTTACCAAACTGGAAATTTTGACTGTTTTTTCCATTTTGAACTCTCTTTTTCTTCTCAAAATGTAAATTTCTACCTTTTTTTCCATTTTGCTTAATAAAAAATCTGGGAAACTATGAGCCGACTCGACAAAATCGATTTTCGAGTCATTCCCTCTTCCCAGATTTCTTGTTTTTGTATATATAACTATTTAGAAAATTAAACTCTCGTCTATATTTTCTTGCATATGTAAACACGAGTTAAAGACTTCCGTCTTTTTGTATATACATGTATCGAAAGATGAATCTAGCCTATTCCTCTTTGAATTTCACACCATTATCTTTCAGTTTTTTGATAATACCTACTCCGATACCATCTAGTTTTTTCAGTTCTTTTTCTGTATAACATTCGATAATTTCTTTATTATACAATTCTGCATCGATAATCTTGTTCAATTGTTTTTCCATACCTTTGAAGACAGGATCTTCTTTCATAATTTCCTTAGATGCAGTCTTACGTCCTTCAACAATCAGTCTTTGTTTTTTCTCTATATCTTCTCTATAGAATTTCTCTAATAATTCGTAATGATATTTATTAGTCAGATATTCTTTAGCAATGCCTGCTGAAAATTGCATTTCAAAATATTTTTCCTTATTAACACCTTTCACATTACCTGGATTTCCTTCTAAATAATCTAGAACTTTAGTAAATCCACCTTTAAATATATTACCAGTATACTTATTTAGTTTTTTAAGTTTAGTCATATAGTAATGAGCTTCATCAAATTTTTCTTGATTTATACTAAAGATACTTAACAATAACAATGTAGCTTCTGAATCTTCATAGTCAAAGCAATCGATATGATCCATCAATGAACTTTCTCTATCCAGGCGAACATACATAAGTGTCAAGAGATCTATAACCTCATGGAAATCCGTTGGATTCGCCATCAACATAAGTTCATACAGTTTCGCAGCTTCTTCATTCATCCCAGCCTTACTATAATATTCAGCCAGGACATCCACTATTATCATCTGTTCAGCATCTTCATCATTATCTGAATACATGATATCCTCATCCAACTCTACAGCCCTGTCTAGAGCATCTTTATTTTCCTCATGAAGTTCACGTAAGGCACTTATTTTATCAACGACACTCATATCTCCTTCATCTATCGCATCAACAAGATCACTAAGAGAAGCATCTATCTCATAACCTGCATCGACCAAATTGTAAATACGCTCAAATACTTCGGTAGCTTCTTCCTTACACGAGAAATTCTTCCCTTCAGTTTTCAAAAACTCTTTAAGCAATATTTCAAATTCTCTATCATGTTTTACCATAAGTCTTCCTCCATAAGTTCCATCTGGATATCAAACTCACTATCATCGGCGAACATTACACCATTTAAATGTAGGTTTCTGATAGTCCCCTTACCTAAACCTTTTATTTTAAGAAATTCTGACTTCGTGATTTTCAAGAAATCTTCTTTCGTTAGTAAAAAGTTTTCGTGCATAATTTTTAATTCCGTATCTCTAATTGCCATAAACGATCTATCTCGTTTCATATCAGCAACCGTTATTTCCTTACGGTCCGCATACTTATCGAGTTCGTCTCCAATTACATGTTCACTTTCTCTTATGTGCATAAGGAAATCAAAATAATATTCTTTACTTAGGAAATAATCAAACTTCATGACAATATTAAGAGCATTTAGGTACTTACAATCATCATCCGTACTAAATTCAATCAGTTTAGGATTAGCAATTCTATCAAGCACATCAGAAATGTATTTATTATTTTTTATCAATTTATTGTAGAACGCAACAGCTTCTTTCTCCTCGCCTTGCATCAAGTGATAGAAAACTTTTGATAATAAAACTACATCATCATTTTTACCGCGTTTGCTTAAAAGTTTATAGTAATGGTTTAGCATTGTAAAATCATTTAATATTAGACTAGCCACTATAAAATTATGATACATCGGTAATAAAATTTCATCAGCCATGTCTAACGCCATATAAAACGGCTTATAGGCATCCCAAACTTTATTGTACAGCTTATTACCTAAATAAAATTCCGCAAGGTGATGACAAACTATTAGATGAAGGTAATTAATCGGAAATAGCTTACCCTCGACATAACCTTCTTCAAAGGGATATACTTCATCTTTTAGGCGTAGTAATGCTAATTCTATTTCATATTCTGTACAATCTTTACTAACAATTTTCCAGACTCTAGCATCCACATTATACTTAGATAAAGCTATCGCATCTTCAATATAAATCGCGTATTTAGGATCATCAATATTCTCAATAAATTCTGTAAAAAGTCTCATCGATTCCTTAAAATCAGATTCAAGCTCTTTAGAAGAAAATTTAATCCTGCTATAACAATGATTAAGCTCAAAGTCCCTATATGTTTTGTTCCTTATTCCTGTATATCCCTTTCTATCAACAGGAAATTCTATAATTTTTTTATTATTCATGTTTACCCCCTCCTTTTTCCCTTGAGTAATTCTATAAAAATTACAGAGATTTCAACAATAAGCTTTTGTATGAAAATTTTTATAAAATTCATCCTTCCTTCAACTTTATTCTACACCATATTTTAAATTAATACAAACTTAACAATCAGTAAATTGATAGATAAGAAGAATAAAAAATAATTTATGGAAGTTAACAGAAATAAAAAAACTTATCTCGTACTTAACAAGATAAGATTCTTTACAACTTTACGTAGTAATCTATAATGATAAAATAAGGGAAGTAGCTAGCCATTTTAACTCAAAACGCACATACTTCACGCGTGTATGAATATTAAATATTAATATAAAAAGCCAATTGAACTAGCACTTCAATTGGCTTTCGTGATGAAATTTAATAGACATTTCCCATTCACTTTCCTATATTTTACCGTATACCTTTTCTTGTTATTATCAATTAATTCGAAGAGCTCCTTCTTTACTCTACCAACTCTTATTATTGTCCATTTTTAGCATAATTAGCTTCTACTACTTCTTTTTGTTTCTTCCACCAAGATTCATTTTCCCGCATAAGTCAATTTATCCAGAACAGTCACATGAATATCTGGATGATTTTTTATAACATAATGTACAAAGTTAGAACCGATAAATCCAGCTCCACCTGTTACTTTGACAACGGTATTTCTCAACGTTATTTTTTTAAATTCCTCTTTCCCTGCGAACAACCATGAAATATCAAGCATTTTCGTAAACAGAGCTATACCTAGTATTAACGGAATTACCCCTCTCATTTGCGGGATGCTTAATATCGCTATTACATAAACAGAAATTGCTAATATACTTGAGATAAGTTGAATCGCATATATATTCCAAAATGTACTACTCACGTCATTTGCAGCCGCGATTTGCTTCGTGCCATATATACCAATTCCTAACATAGCAAATAACGAGAAATAACTCACAATAGAATTATAAAATCATAGAATTATAAAATCCGTAGTTTCCTAGATCTTCACTCGTAAAAATTCTAGTTACGTATGAAACTGTTATTATTGGTAAAATAATAGTTAATATTTGATACGAAAGATTATATAAATAATTTTTTATTACTTTCATTATATTTCCTCATCATATATGAGAAACTCCTAAAAATAGGAGATTTCTAATTTTTTTTGTATTAGTATACTTATTTTATAGCTATATTTCAACTATTATTAGTTCTTATTAGAGCCTAATTCCTCTCTTACTACATTAAGAGCTCTTTCGATTACTACGTGCATATCATAATATTTATAGTCCGCAAGACGACCGCAGAAGATGATATCTTTGCTTTTTGCTTCTTCTAAATATTTTTGATATATTTCATTATTTTTAGCGTCATTAATTGGATAGTATGGTTCATCCCCACGTTTCCAATCTACTGAGTACTCACGTGTAATAACTGTTTTTTCTTGAGTACCTTTTTCAAAGTGTTTATGCTCGATAATACGAGTATAAGGAACTTCGAGTTCTGTGTAGTTCACTACAGCGTTACCTTGGTAATTCTCTTCATCTAATACTTCATATTCAAAACGAAGACTTCTGTATTCTAATTCTCCATGTTTGTAATCGAAGTATTGATCGATCATTCCTGTAAATACAACTTTTTTCGCACTTGCTTCTAACTCTTCACGATTCTCAAAGAAGTCTACATTCAGTTCTACTTCTATACCTTTTAACATATTTTCAATAATAACATTGTATCCGCCAATTGGAATACCTTGATATCTATCGTTAAAATAGTTGTTATCGAATGTGAAACGTACTGGAAGACGTTTAATAATAAATGGTGGTAGTTCTGTAGCTTTACGTCCCCATTGTTTTTCTGTATAACCTTTAATTAAAGTTTCGTATACATCAGTACCAATAAGTTTAATCGCTTGTTCTTCTAGGTTTTTAGGTTCAGTATCTTGCAGATGAGCTGTTTGTTCAGCGATTTTAGCTTTTACTTCTGCAGGAGTCTTAGTTCCCCATAATCCGTAGAAAGTATTCATATTGAAAGGCAGATTATATAATTTACCTTTGTAGTTTGCTACTGGTGAGTTAATATAATTGTTAAACTCAGCAAACTGATTCACATAATCCCAAACTTCTTTGTTGGAAGTATGGAAGATATGCGCCCCATATTTATGAACGTTAATTCCTTCAACGTTCTCACAATAAATGTTCCCCCCAATATGGTCACGTTTATCTATTACTTTTACTTTTTTTCCTTGTTTTGTTGCTTCATGAGCAAAGATTGCACCTGACAATCCAGCTCCTACTATTAAATAATCGTACATGAGTTCCTCCTAATTTTGTTTTCTAAACTTATTAACAAACCTAGCTAACATTCTATTTAAAAGCTCTCTTAATTGCAAATAATAAAATATAAAATTTTTATAAGTTTGATTCTGTATATTATTAAGACATTACTTTAGATAATCCCCAATATTATAAATTGGTAATATTAAGGTTATTTTTTCAACATTAATATTCCTTTTTTTTAATTTCATCGCAAGCTTTTTGCATAATTGTTCTAAATTTTTTACATAGTAAAATTTTTTAGGATAGATTTTGTAAGTTTTTAAATAATGATCCTAACTGAATATCTTGTGTTGTGATTGCTTTGTCATCTTTCTTTTGGTTAACTACGTATACTTTCGTAGTAGAGGAATATTTTGGTGTTACTAAGAAAATACTATAAGCAAGCGATGCTGCAGTAAATAATAATGTTACTAACACTATTAATATCTTCTTTTCCCAAATTCTTCTTAACAGTAGCATTATATCTAACTGTATTAAATCTTTTTCTTGATTATCAATTATAATTATTAATCCTCTCTTTATATTATTTTATTCATTAATAGTTTTTCCTGGTTTTTTTCGAATAGTTCATAGGCGATTGTCGGCCCGTATTTCTTCTCGATAATGTCATATGCTTCTTTCATATACGTTCTACGAGAATCCATATTGTGCATATCACTAGCGATAAAATGAACTAAATCTTCATCCAAGTACTTCTTAGCACGTTTTTTATAACTTTTATGTTTATCACCGATTAATTTCGGCTTAAGAACACTTGCTGCATTTACTTGGATATAAACACCCATGTTTATGAACTCTTGAACACCTTTTTCATCTACATCATTATATCTTTCAACATGCGCAACTACCGGTGTTAAACCTAGTAAGATTATCTTATTCAGTGCTCTATGAATTTCTTTATAACGCATTTCATAAGGGAATTCTACCAATACATAATCTGTATCAGCTAATCTCGGGTAAACTCCACTTTCAATTTTTTCGATTTCTCCTTCTTTGTAGTAGACTTCACTTCCTAAGTATACTCTTAGGTCTTCTGCTACTTCAGTCGCAATTTCTTCTACTCTCTTGAAATTTTCTTTAATTATTTCTATGTCTGTTTCGAACATTCCTCGTCTTCTGTGAGGTGTTGCGATAATAGTTCTAACACCTTGTCTGTAACTTTCTTCTAGTAAATCACGAGTATCTTTTTCAGTTTTTGCTCCGTCATCCACTCCAAAAATCACATGGGAATGTATGTCTATCATTCTAATTCTGTCTCTCATCTATTTACCTTCTAATACATCTTTAATATTCGCTGTAACTTCTTCTAAACTCTTATCATCAATTTGCATCATATATAATTGCGCTCCCGGCATCGCATATGATGGTAAGCTCATACTTCCAGTACCTGTCAAAGCTTGAGAAGCAACAATGTACTCTTTTCCTGCTCTAAGTTGCTCATTTGCAAGTCCCATAGCTGTTTCTATCGGCATATTCGTCTGAATCGACTCGCTTAGTTCTTTAATTACACTTTGATAATTCACTAATCCTTCTTTAGAAGTTAGTTTTTTTATTATCGCTGCAATAACTTTTTCTTGGTTTTTACCACGGTCGTGGTCTCCACCAGTAAGACTATATCTTTCTCGTACAAATGAAAGTGCCATATCAGAATTCATATGTAGTAACCCAGGTTGGAAATTCTTTTTCCCTACATGTGATACAAATGCCTGATCATTATACACATCTACCCCGCCAACTGTGTCAATCAGTTTTAAGAATGATGTGAAGTTAAGTCTTGCATAGTAATCAATCTTAATACCATAGACATTCTCTAATGTATGAATCGACGAATCAACTCCGTATAGTCCTGCATGTGTAAGCTTATCATATTGGTTATTACCACCGTCAGCAATTTTCACATATGAGTCACGTGGTGTTGTAGTTAATAAGATTTTCCCAGTTTTTTTGTTTACTGTCATAATAATGTTAACATCTGAACGGCTTACACTCGATACCGGCCCGTATGTATCGATACCACTTATGTACACGTTGAATGTATCGCCTGCATTTTGTTTCGCTTTAGCATTTACCGATTTTGTTATTTTATATTCATAGATTTTTTTCGTTTTATCTTTGAAATCTGCGTGTTGACTAGTAATAAGATCTTCGAATGAACTATTAAGAATCATTGCTTTACTAGTTCCTGCGGCTAATTCTTCATATGCTGAGATGTAGTTTTTAGATTCTGTAAGATTTAAACTTTGTTTTTCTTTATCGCGAATCTCTTTCATCAGCTTATTAATATTTTCACCATCTGCAGATACTGGAGCCGCTACTGATGCTCCTTTTAAATCTGCAAGTTTTTCAGCTGCATCGTTTTTCATAACAACAACGCTCATAGTATACTCACTAACTGCTGCATTACTGTTTAAGTTATTGAATAGCCCAATTGCTGTTCTAAATTGCATGTAAGAGAACACTAGAACAATATTCATAATTATTAACATAATTACATTAAATATTTTTGCTTTTTTCTTAATTATTAGGAATATCGACAGTACTATCGCTGCGATTATTACTCCAATTATTGCATAATTGACTCCTCTAAAGTTTAGGAAATCGTATTTTAACATCGTCCAACTTACTAGTCCTCCGAGTATAATCAGTAAAATAGCCAATACTCCATTAACTATTTCAAAAGCTCCTATACCGGATTCAGATCTA
>CAURKK010000063.1:0-7632 GCA_963525505.1 uncultured Gemella sp. | reverse complement strand
GATTGAAGCTCCATGTGTCGGCAGTTCGACTCTGTCTCAAGGCATTTTTTTATTTAAACTAATATTTTGGCGGCTGTGGCGAAGTGGTTAACGCATCGGATTGTGGTTCCGACATCCGGGGGTTCGATTCCCCTCAGCCGCCCCATTTTTTTGAAGCAGAGTAAGGAAGTAGTGTTACTAACATTGCTTCTTTTTTTATTTTAATAACAAATTTTCTATTTTGATTACTTTTGTAAGCAAAAAATTAGCAAATTTCTTTAAAGAAGAGTAAAATAATAGCTATGAAAATATAAGGAGATAAGAAAATGGAAAAAACATTCGAACAACATTTAGAAAATTTTAAAGTTATAGATTCAAAAACAGCTTTCGATAAAATTGAATCAAAAGAAAAATTTGTATTATTTATCGGGAGATCATCATGTCCGTTTTGCAGAAAATTTATGCCAAAATTAAGCGAAGTTGTAGTTTCTAATAAAGTAGAAGCTTTCTTTATTGATTCTCAAGATTTTTCAGATGCGGCGGGAATAGAATCATTACGAGAAAAATACTCTGTAAAAACAGTTCCTGGATTACTTGTTGCTGAAGCAGGTGAGGTTAAAGTTGTATGTGATTCTAGTTTGTCTGTTGAGGAAATCATAGCGTTTATTAATTAATAACTTATCCACTCGTCTATTTTCATAGACGAGTTTATTAATTTAATAAAATAATGAGCTCTGTGATTCAAAATTATAAATCACTTAAATATTAAATAAAATATAATAATAAAAATACTGTAAAATTACAGTTTAAGTGATATAATAGTAGTTATAAAAATTTACTAACTCGTTAGATTAGTTGATTTTATAATTCATTATTAGATAATGAGGTGATAAGGTGAAAAGGGAAAAGTTAGATGTTAACCATCTTGTATTTAATTATGGAGCCAATAATATATTAAATGATATTTCATTTGAGGTTCCCAAGGGAGAGTTTATTGCTATTGTAGGAAAAAGTGGAGCAGGAAAATCGACTTTATTAAGATGTTTAAATCTTCTGAATAAACCTAATTCTGGAGAAATTAATATAGCAGGGCAAAATATTGTTGAATTCAATAAGAATAAATTAAAGCAACTTAGAAAAGATATTGCTTTTATATTTCAAGATTATAATGTTCTTGATAATCTTTATACTGTTGAAAATGTTTTAACTCCATATTTAGTAAACAAATCATTAGTTGGTTTATTATTAGGTTATTCTAAGAGCGATTATAGAGATGGTGTAGAATATTTAAGACAAGTGGGGTTAGAAGAAGAAGCTTTCAAAAAATCTAAATACTTATCTGGCGGGCAAAAACAGAGGGTTGCTATTGCTAAAGCATTGGCTCAAAATCCAAAAATATTATTAGCTGATGAGCCTGTGAGTAGTTTAGATGAAAGAAATACTATTCTTATAATGGATACTTTTAAAAAATTAAATGAAGAAAATGGTATTACAATTTTAATAAATCTTCACGACGTTAATCTTGCAAAAAAATATAGTTCAAAAATTTTGGGATTGAAAGACGGAAAAGTTTTATTTTATAAAGATTCTGATAAGGTGACGAGAGATGAATTTAAAGAACTTTATAATTAGAAGATATTTTAAGAAATCAGTATCTGTAATATTTCTTATTTTTGTTATGTTAATAGTATATATGCAATATGATACTAAAACTTTTTCTATTGGTTTTAAAAGGATTCAGAATTTACTTGGCAGAATGTATCCTATTGATTTTTCAATTTTGCCAGAATTGAAGCAACCGATAATTGAAACGATAAATATTGCATTGTTTTCATCGATATTAGCGATCTGCACAGCATTATTGTTATTACCGATATTAACAAATGTTTTGTTTAAAATAAAATTTATACCTAAGTTATTTAGTGCAATCTTTTCAATATTTAGAACAATGCCGTTTCTTATAATTGCTGCGATATTAGTTAGTTTATTTAGTACCGGTGTCTTTAGTGGATTTGTAAGTATTTATTTAATTAACTTACTGACATCATCTAAATTACTTAAAGAATATGCTGAAGAAGTTGAACTTAAGCAACTAGAAGCTATGGAGTCTTTAGGTAGTTCAAAATTTATTATTTATAAAAATGCAATTTTATCTAATTTAAAACCGCAGGTGATCTCAGTTTATTTTTTAACATTGGAATCTAGTATTAGAGGAGCCAGTGTTCTTGGTTTAGTAGGTGCGGGTGGTATAGGACAAAGACTTTGGCAAGAATTAAATCATTTACGATATGATAGAGTCTCTGTTATTATAATTACTTTGGTTATTTTAATTTTTATAATTGACCTTATAAGTTATTACTTTAGAAATTTACAAAATACATCACAATTGACTTTTGATAAATTTATTTTAAGAAAAAATATTGTGAGAGTTGTCATTCCTTTAGTTATATTTGGAAGTATCATTTATGTTACTAAGTTTATTACTATATCACAAGAAAGATTTTTTATAGGGTTGAAGCAATTAAAAGTATTAGGTAACGGTATTATAACTCCTGATTTAACATATGTGCCTAAGATGTTAAGTGAGTTATTGGTAAGTATTGAAATTGCTTTTAGTGCAACGATATTTGCGGCATTAACAGCCATATTTACATCATATTTATCATCGGTGAATCTTTTTGGGAAATATAAAGCACTAAGTATGAAAATTATTATAAATATACTAAGAACTTTTCCGCCAATTATCGTAGCATTAATCTTTTTTAGAGGATTTGGGCCAGGAGCAATTAGTAGCTTTTTTGCATTATATATTTATACTGTAGGTGTTATGACAAAAATGTATAATGAGGTAATAGAGGGAATAAATAGCAATGTCTTACTGATGACTAAAAGTTTAGGTTTAGGAAGTTTTGTTAGTTATATTAAAATAATATTTAATGGATATTTTCCAGAATTCATAACTATAGTCCTATATAGATTCGAAGCAAATATTAAAAATTCTACTATCTTGGGTATGGTAGGAGCAGGTGGAATTGGACATTTACTTGTAAATAATATAGAATATAGGAATTGGAATAGAATATCAACATTATTAATTGGATTAGCACTATCAATAATTATTATTGAAAATATATCGTATTTCATAAGAATAAAAGTAAAAAAATAATTAATAAATATCAAATCAAGGAGAATTAAATGCGATTAAAAGTTGGAAAAATAGTTAATACGCACTCACTAAAAGGAGAGGTAAAAGTAATATCATCTACAGATTTCGAGGAACAACGTTTTGAAAAAGGCAGTGAATTGTTAATAACAAGAGGTAACCAAGTTGTTAAAGAGGTCGTTGTTGAGAGTTATAGAAATCATAAGAACAATCTGTTGGTGAAATTTGTAGGTATTGATACAATAGAAGAAGCAGAAAAATTAAAAAATTTACAAATCAAAATCGATTCAGAGAATATTGGAGAACTTGAAGAAAATGAATTCTATTTCCATGAAATCATCGGTTGCGAAGTCTTTGATGAAAATGAAAAACTATTAGGCGAAATTATAGAAATACTTATACCTGGAGCAAATGATGTGTGGGTTGTAAAAGCTGAAAATGGAAAAGAAATTTTAATTCCATATATTGAAGATGTAGTAAAAAGAATTGATATAGAAAATAAAAAAATTGATATTGAAGTTATGGAAGGATTGATTGACTAATGAAAATTGATATTCTTACTTTATTTCCAGATATGTTTGACTCTTTAAATCATTCAATTTTAGGAAAAGCAAAAGATAATAAGTTATTGGATATAAATATAGTCGATTATAGAAAATTTTCCGGAAACAAACATAATCAAGTGGATGACTACCCATTTGGAGGGGGACAGGGGATGGTACTAAAACCTGAACCAATATTTAATGCTGTTGAAAATTTAAATAAAACTGAAAACACACGTATTATTTTATTGTGTCCACAAGGAGAAAGATTTAGCCAGAAAAAAGCTGAGGAACTATCACAAGAAGAACACTTAGTATTTATATGTGGCCATTATGAAGGATATGATGAAAGAATTAGAGAATATCTTGTCACGGATGAACTTTCAATTGGTGATTTTATATTAACTGGTGGGGAATTTGCTGCGATGACTATGGTTGATAGTATAGCCAGACTAGTTCCTGATGTATTAGGAAAAGAAGAATCTCATAAAGATGATTCATTTTCTACAGGGCTCTTAGAATATCCGCAATATACAAGGCCAAAGGATTATAAAGGGATGATGGTTCCAGATGTATTAACAAGTGGCCACCATAAAAATATAGAAATCTATAGAAAAAAAGAAAGTCTACGAAGAACTTTTATTAGACGTCCAGATTTACTAGAAAACTATGAGTTAAGTAAGGAAGAATCTAAATTACTTGATGAAATAAAAAAAGAATTAAAAAATTAACATAAAATAAATGACATAACTATATTTTTGATGTATAATATTAGTATAGTATGTATTGTAAGCACAGGAGGATTAGAAGTAATGACAACTTCATTTGAGGAATTATTAAATAGCTCAGAAATGCTGAAAAAAGGAGACAAAGTAACTGGTACAGTATCTAAAATCGATAACGATAAAGTATACGTAGATGTAGCAGGAGCTCAATATGATTGTGTAATTTTACGTAATCAAATTACAAGAAAACCATTTGAAAATATTGAAGATGTATTATCTGTTGGTGATGAAGTAGAAGCTCAAGTAACAGGAATCAGAGCTGACCGTGAAAAAAGATCAGAAGATGTACCTGGTGTTATCTACTTATCACACAAGATTTTAGAAAATGCTGAATATAAAAAATTAGTAGAATTATCATGGACTGGATTAATCGAGAAATTCGAAAACGGAGAATTAATTCAAGCTACAGTTTCAGGACAAACTAAAGGTGGATTATTAGCAGATGTAGAAGGATTACGTGCGTTCATTCCAGGATCATACATCGACACTAAATTTAGAAAAGATTTATCTAAATTTGTTGGAAATGAATACACATTCAAGATAGAAGAAGTAGACAAATCTAAAAATAAAATTATCTTAAACAGACGTGCAATTTTAGAAGAAGAAAAAGCTAAAAAATTAGCAGAAGTTTATGGTAACATTAATGAAGGAGATGTAATCGAAGGGAAAGTTAGTCGTATTACTGACTTTGGAGCATTCGTTAACATCGGTGAAGTTGATGGATTATTACACATCTCAGAAATTTCTCACGCTCGTGTAGAAAAAGTTGCAGATGTACTTTCAGTTGGAGATGTTGTTAAAGTTGCAGTTATTTCTGTAGATAAAGAAAATGAAAAAGTTTCACTTTCTGCGAAAACATTATTACCTACACAATGGGAAGTTGCTCGTGCATCAATAAAAACTGGAGATGTATTAGAAGGTGTTGTTCGTAATACAACTGCATTCGGAGCATTCGTTGAAGTTATGCCTGATGTTGAAGGTTTAGTACATATTTCTCAAATTTCTCACGATAGAGTTACAAAAGTAGAAGACGTTCTTAAAAAAGGTGATAAAGTTACAGTTAAAGTTTTAGAATTTGATTTCGAAAGCGAAAGACTTTCTTTATCAATTAAAGAATTATTAGAAAAACCAGTTAAAGAAGAAGTTAAGGAAGAAGCTGAGTTTGATACTTCTTATTTAAAAGATGAAGATACTTCATTTAGTTTAGGGGACAAATTTAAAGATATCGAACTTTAATTAAAAAAATAAAGAAATAAAGGCAGTAGATAAGCTTGTCTATTGCTTTTATTTTTTAGGTATAAACGAATAATGGATTTTAGTAAAAAACTAATATAGGTTATGATATTGTATGCTGTAAAGACGTTATTTTATTTTTAAATATATAGATATGGAGGTAAAAACATGGCAAAACCAACAGTAGCTATAATAGGTAGACCAAATGTAGGTAAATCTACAATCTTCAATAAAATTATTGGAGATAGACTTTCTATTGTAGAAGATGTAGCAGGTGTTACTCGTGATAGAATTTATTCAAAAGCAGAGTGGTTAAACTACTCATTCTTTATGATAGACACTGGAGGAATTGAGTTAGAAGATACTCCGTTCCAAAAACAAATTAGAGCGCAAGCTGAGCTAGCAATCGATGAAGCGGATGTTATAATTTTCTTAACAAATGGTCGTGATGGTGTGACTAGCGATGATGAAGAAGTTGCTAAATTATTATATAAAACTGATAAACCGGTTGTTCTGGCAGTTAACAAAATTGATAATTTTGATATGAATCATATGATTTATGATTTTTATTCACTAGGATTTGGAGATCCTTTCCCAATTTCTGGATCTCACGGATTAGGTATTGGTGATTTACTAGATGAAGTTTGTAAGAACTTTAAAGTTCTTGATGAAGAGGAGGAAGATGAGAAAATTAGATTCTCTCTTATCGGACGACCTAACGTAGGAAAATCTAGTTTAATTAATACTATTTTAGGTGAAGAGCGCGTAATTGCTTCTGATATTGCTGGAACTACTCGTGATGCAATCGATACGGATTTTAGACATAATGGAGATGAATATGTTGTAATTGATACAGCTGGTATTAGAAAACGTGGTAAAGTGTATGAAAGTTGTGAAAAATATTCGGTACTACGTTCATTAAAAGCTATCGAACGTTCAGATGTCGTTTTAGTTGTTCTTAATGCTGAAGAAGGTATTATTGAACAAGATAAAAAAGTTGCCGGTTATGCACACGAATCTGGAAAAGGAGTAATCATAGTTGTTAACAAGTGGGATGCAATTGCAAAAGATGATAAAACTATGAAAGAATTTGATGAAAAAATTCGTGATAGTTTTGCTTACTTAGATTATGCGAAAATTATATATGTTTCAGCAAAAACTAAGCAACGTGTATTTAATATCTTCCCATTAATTAAAGAATCATACGAAAATAGACAACGTCGTATTCAAAGTTCTACACTTAATGAGATTGTTGTTGATGCAGTTGCGATGAATCCAACACCTCAGGATAAAGGTAAGAGACTTAATATTTTTTATGCATCACAAGTTGCTATTAATCCACCTACATTCGTGTTCTTTGTGAATTATCCGGAACTTATGCACTTCTCTTATGAAAGATTTTTAGAAAATAGAATTCGTGATTCATTCAATTTTGAAGGTACGCCGATTAAACTGTTAGCAAGACAAAGAAACTAATAGAATAGAAATGTTAAAGTACGATCTGAAAGAAAACTTACTTTTGGATCGTATTTTTTATTGGAAATAAGTAATTATAAAACGGAATATAATGCAAAACATTGAAAATAAGGTGAAAAATGAAGAAAATTAATTACTTGAAATATTAAAGGTGAAATTTAGTCAAAACACTAGCAAATAATAGTAGAACATGGTATAATTCTTCTTATATATACTTTACTAATTAGGAGGTAATCTATATGCCATTAGGATATTATGGAATGTCAGGAAGTTATATAATTTACTTTTTACTAATTATGCTGATTCCTTTATGGGCTCAATTTAAAGTAAAAAGAACATACGAAAGATATAAAAAAGTAAGAACAAAATCAGGATTAACAGGAAAAGAAGTTGCAGAAATAATAATGCAAGCAAATGGAATTACAGGTGTTAAAGTAGTAAGAGGTGAGGTTGA
>CAURKK010000062.1:0-7719 GCA_963525505.1 uncultured Gemella sp. | reverse complement strand
TAGATGATTTAGAAGAACATCCAACAATAATTAATGCTGCTGATAAAACAACTGCGATTAACGAAAATACCTTTTTCATAAATAAAAAGTCTCCTTTGTTTGTTTTTTGTATATTGTTTATATCTAAATAATACCACACTATCTTAAAAACATCAACAATTTATTTATTAAATGCTAAGATTTTTTTATAATGTTCGGTTTTAGATTATAAAATAACTTTAAATTCAAATTTATAAAAACTTATTTTCTTATTATACGATTATTTCGTATAGTCACCTTAATAAAGTAAAGCATTTTCAAAACATTTGTATCGTTTTCATTTTTTACTAATTTTTAATCTGAAAAATTAGTACACATTAATGTTTGATGCAAACTATTACTGTAAATTTAATTTTTATTAGAAATGGAGGTTTCTCAAATATTCTATTAATGTATTATAAAACAACTTAATTAAAGTAACTTAATATCAATAGATATTATCACTATATATATCAACAAATATTTTTTTATCATTTTCAAAATTTAGTATCTTTAGTTTTAAAATTAAAAAAACGACCCTATTTTTTAATTTCATAGAAATTAATTTTTATAGGGTCGCCTACAATTTATCTTAACAAATACTAGTTTTCATCACTTAAAGATTAAGGATTATTTTAAACATCACGAAGTTATATCTTATAGTTCACCTTCTATATTAGTAGCTGAACCTTTTGCTTTTAATTCATCTCCAGTAGCTACTACTTCGACTTTACCTGATTTTAGTTCTTCGATAGCACTAGCAACTTTTGTTTTAACTTCATCACTTAAGTTAGGATTTTCTTTTGGAATTCCTACTCCATTTTCTTTAATACCAAAGACATGTTCACCTTTTGTAAATTTACCTTCTTTTATTTCATTCAGAATTTTAGTGACTGCTACTTCAATATTTTTTACAGCTGAAGTTAAGACTGCAGATTTTTGGTATTCTTTTCCGTCTTTATCTTTCCCTTTAAAAATACCTTCTTCGTATTGATCTTTATCTACACCCACAACCCAGTGTTTAATCTCTCCACTTTTAGACATATCAATTATACCGCGTTCTTTAGCTTCTGCGATTACACCATTACCAGTATTACCCGCAGCAACAAAAATTACATCTGCACCTGAGTCATACATAGTGGCTGCTAATGTTTTACCTTTGTTTGTATCTGAAAAAGTTCCGCTGTAATTGTACATTACTTTAATATCACTTTTAGCCGCTTTAGCACCTTGAACAAATCCAATTCCAAATCTTTCTACTGGTGGAATTTTAGTTCCTCCAATATAACCAACTTTTCCTGTTTTAGATTGTAAAGCTGCAATATATCCAGCTAAATAACCAGCTTCTTGTTCTTTAAAGATTAATGAAGCAATATTTGGCGCATCAACAAAAGTATCAACATACATGAATTTTTTATCTTTATATTGCTCAGCTACTTTTGGAATTTCTTTTTCAAATTCATAACCAGCTAAAGAAATAATATCAGACACTTTTGCCGCATTTTGTAAATTAGAAGTTAAATCTGATTGAGTTTTAGTTTCTAATACAACTGGATCTTTTGCTCCGTTAGCCTTTGTCCAAGCTTGAATAGCTTCTACGTTAGCTTGGTTAAAACTCTTATCTTTTGCTCCACCTTCACCAGTTACGACACCAATTTTATATCCGCTCTTACCGTCAGATTTAGTATCATTCTTAGCATTCTTTGAAGAACAACCAACAACAATTAGTGATAATGCAACTAAAATTGCAAATATAGTACGTAATCTTTTCATAATATCCTCCTAAAATATATGTACTGAGAACATCATACTACTTTTTATAATCGTTTGCAACTATTTTTTACAGATTTAAATAAAATATAACTACCATTAAATAGATTTCTAAAAAATACTATGATTCCTAATAATTCAGTTATAACCCCTCTTAAAATCGAATAAGAATATTGCTTTTATTATATAAAATCTATACAATCCAACCTATCAACCATTACTTTATTTTGAAATAAACATCTAAAATTGTAAACGCCAATAATATATAGGTTAGAAATTATATATTTTCTGAATGTTTTATGCTATAATGATTTTGATAAAGCATTTTCAGGAGGATTTATATTATGACTTATTACGAAAATATTGTAGAAACTGCAAAATACATAAAGAAATATTTTAACGAACCTATCGACTATGCAGTAGTCCTAGGCAGTGGTATTACTTTAGAACTTGAAGATCAACAAGAACTTGGTTATGAAGCTATTCCGCTTTTTCCAGGAAATAAACACGCTAATCGTATAAAAGGACACGCTAATAAACTTACTTTCGGAAAAATTTCTGGAAAAAATGTATTAGTATTGAATGGACGCCTTCACTACTATGAAGGATACAACATGAAAGACGTTGCTTTTATGACATATGTTGTTAAGTATTTAGGAGTAAAAGGATTATTCATCACTAATGCATGTGGTGCTATTAATACTAACTTTTCTGAAGGTGATATCGTGTGTCTAGACGACTTCATTTCTTTAGTAAGCAAAAACCCTCTGATGGGAGAAAATGATCCGCGTCTTGGCGAAAGATTTGTAGATATGACTACTCCTTTCGATCCATACTTAGTAGAAACTCTGCACAATTCTGCAAAAAAATTAGATATTACTCTACACACAGGTGTCTATGGATTCTTCCAAGGCCCATATTTCGAAACACGCGCTGAAATTCGTGCATTCAAAACAATGGGATGTGACTTAGTAGGTATGTCTACTGTTCCAGAAGTAATTGCGGCTAATCACGCATCACTTCCTGTTGCTGTATTAGCATGCGCTACAAACATGGCAACTGGTGTCCAAGAGAAAAAACACGATCACGAACACGTATTACAAACCGCACAAAAAATAAGTGTAAATCTTAAAAAATTGCTAATTGAAACATTAGAAAACTTAAAATAAAAGAGGAGTTTAATCATGGAAAAAACTATTTTTGAAAAAATCATAGATGGGGAAATCCCAAGTTACAAAGTATACGAAGATGAGCATGTTTATAGCTTTTTAGATGTATTCCCAATTACAAAAGGACACACTCTTGTCATTCCAAAAAAACATAGTAGAAACATTTTTGACTGTGATCCTGAAACTGCTGCGAACATTGGTAGAGTTCTTCCTAAAATCGCTAACGCTGTTAAAGAAGCATATGGTTGTGATGGAGTTAATATCTTCCAAAACAATGAAGAATACGCTGGACAAAGTGTTTTCCACTTGCACTTCCACATAGTACCAAGATATAAAGATAAAGATACAAACTTCGATAACTTAGAAGTTAAATGGCCACCTCAAAAAGTTGAACCTGCTGAATTTGAGGAAATCAGAAAAGCTATTGCTGATAGATTATAGTAAAAGATAGCTAGATAATTATAAATTATGCACCCTCTTTATTGGACAAAACAATAACCACTAAAGAGGGATTTCCATGCGATATTATTATGAATTAAAACAAAATGGATGCTTCCTGTACTTTACAGGCTAGCATCCATATATCTACATATCTGAATCTTCAGGCATACTTCATTATCCACATTCTCGAAACTTTTACAAAACCATTCTTTACTATTTAGAAAGTTTACGTCTAACAACAGCTCCTACTAGGGCTATCAAACTCAATCCCAAAACAAATGTTCTAGATGAAGTCATTCCTGTAGCAGGTAATCCTTCTCCTTTTTTAACTTCACCTTTCTTATCAGAATCTTTCTGCTCGAAGTGCGTATCAGTTCTAATTGATTTATCACCTCTAAGTGCTGTTAAATCAAACTCAGGTACTTCATTAATAGCTGGTTTATTAGCTTCTATTACTTTTAATGCTTCTAACAACTCTTCATCGTCTGCTAATAAAGCTTTTAATCCTTCAACAATATAAGGTTCCGCACCGTTTTCTTCTGCATCTTTAATTTGTTCTTTAACTTTTTCAATTTCGGCCTCGACTGTTGGTACATCTAGTTTAGATAAACTTTGAACGGCGGGTTTATTAGCTTCTAATATCTTAAGCGCTTCTTCAAGTTTTTCTAAATCAGCTGTTAATTTTTCTGCATCAACAGGGTCAACTGTTTTTAATTGCTCTTTTATCTTAGAAATCTCAGCTTCAACTTTTAACTTATCAACATTACCTAACTCAGGAACTCCATTTATAGGTGCTGTCTCTGGTTTAGAAGATTCAGGGACTTCTATCTTATTATCAGGTTTTTCTTCTTTCGGTTTTTCCGCTTTAGTTTCCGGTTTCTCTTCTTTCGGTTTTTCCACTTCAGTTTCTGGTTTCTTAACTTCTGGTTTATCTGCATCTTTTGCAGTTACTATAACTTTAACATTAACTTTTAAATCTTTATCGTTTCTTATATTTTCTCCATGAACTACTTTCCCTGTCACTTCATATTCTCCTGGAGTATTAACGTCAATATTCGTTAAATCATATTCAACAGGCAATGTTACATCTATGGTATCAGTTGAGTCTAATTTCCCTACAGCTCTAAATGTTGCATTATTACTAGATGCTGGAGAGGCTTTTTTCTCAGCAACTACTAATGTGAAGAATTTTTCACCCGCTTCTTCTACATTCGAAACATTTTCAGAATTCACTTGAACAGAAGATATTTCTCCTTTAAATGTTTTAACATTGTACTTATCTCTAAATTTATAACTATTCACTAAATCATACTTGTCAGATTTTAGTGTTAAGGTAAATGTATCATCAATCCCTTGTGCATTGTAAGTATACACACCATTATTAAATTTAAGTGAAATATCCTGATTATTAGGACTCGTCACGCTTAAACTTAATACTTCTGTTAATTCCTTACCATTCTGATCTACAATCTTATAATTTATACTTACATTATTTCTAACATCTTTCTTTACACCTACTCTACTATCTGTATGAATTTCTGGTTTTACTGGTTTAGGATTATCAGTAGGATTAACTACAGTAGGTGACTCAACTTTAGGAGTTGTTACTGTATTATCTTTAAGAGTTTTAACTTGAATAACAAAAATTTCTTTATTTGTTATTTTTCCTTCTTTACTAAAGTTTTCTTTTATATTATCTTTAGATATATAAGAAAAACTATTAGCGTTAGGTAATTTAGGATTGTATACAGTTGTGAATGAATATGATCCTACTAACTGGTATTTCAAAGAATTAAGGCTAATTCTAAACTCTGAATCTTCTCCTGCACTTTTGAATTTATAAAGTCCATTTTCAAATATCGATTGTTTTGAATCATATTCTCCAGCGGCAACTAAAGGTACATCTAATTCAACTGCCTTGCCGTTCTCATCTATCACTTTATAAATGATTTGATTATCCACTATGCCTAATCCAGTTGTATTAAGTGATTGATTTCCTTTATTATCTGATCCTGGTTTTGGTGCAGGTGGATTTGTTCCTGTCTCTGTTCCTGGTTTTGCTGCAGATGGATTTGTTCCTGTCTCTGTTCCTGGTTTTGCTGCAGATGGATTTGTTCCTATCTCTGTTCCTGGTTTTACGATTGTTGAATTATTATTTTCAGCTAATCCTTTATCAATATTTGCTACTAAGTATTTGGAAATATCATCTGCTTTTACAACATCTATTACTCCATTACTACCTTTTATATTACCAACCCTATTATAGCCTGTATTATAAAACTCAAATACTTTCTTCCCATTAAAATTTAGTGAATACGGTACATATGGAACTACAGCATCACTAGCTTTAACTTCAACAATCCCTTTAGAAACTATGTATTTTTTCCCTGTACTCGAAACTAATTCTACTCCGTCAGAAACAGAATTACCTTCTGCAGTAACAACGGCTATGTTTAAAATATCCGAACTCGAATTCTTTACAATTTCGCCTTTAGGGACTTTTTTATCTAATTTTATCCTAACCTTAACATTTTTAGGTAATTTATCTAATAAATTTTCTCCGGCTTTAATTTTAACATCCGCTTGTTTTGCTATTTTCTCGATTGAACCATTTATTTGATTTAATCTGATTTCTTCATATAATGTATTTTTAATTTTATCTTTTGCTTTTAATTCTTCTTTGTATTTTTCTAAAGTTTTTAAAGTTGCATCACTAAAGAATTTTTTTACATTATCATCAGCATTTAATAAGCTGTCAATAGTATCTATATCTTGTTTACCATAGAAATCTTTATTTAATTTACTGAATATCTCTTTTGCTTTTAGATAATTCTCTGGAGACTTCATTATATTATTTTTATTTTCTTGAATCCAAACTTCTTGTAATCCACTTAACGATAGTAATGATTCAAAATTAGCAATATTATTATTTGTAGCATGAAACTTAGTTAATTTTTTAAAATTTTTAACAACATCTATTTCTTCAATATCATTATTAGATACACCTAATTCTTCTAATTTAGTTAGTCTATTCAATTTTGAAATATCTTTTATTCTAGATTTACTTGTATCAGTAATCCACGTTTTCACAGCAGAATCCAATAACAACGTTTTTAGATTCACTAAATTCTCTAAAGCTGTGATATCTGTAAATTCATTGTGTTCTAGGTTTAAATATTCTAGGTTAGTCATGTTTTTTGCGAAATCAACACTATTTATCTTAGTTGCACCTAAATTCAAGGTTTTTAATTTCACAAGGTTTTCTAGCTCATTTATATTAGTAGGTTCTGCTTTAAATAAATTCAAATATTCTAAATTTACTAATCTCTTTAATGGTGAAACATCTTTTATACCATGACTGTCTTTTGCTACATTTCTCAAATCTAGATATTTCAGTTTGGTAAGATTGGATAAAGCAGAGATATCACCAAATGCTTGGTTAACCATACTTAATTTTTCAAGGTTCTCAGCATATTGTAATCCTTTAAGGTTTTTAACCCTAACCCCGTGTTCTGAATTATCATGAGCTTGACAAACTTCCGGCGAAAGATATCTTATTCTTCTCATATCCCTTTTTGTTATCACAGCATTATCAACATCTTTGTAATTCATAAGTTCACATATTCCACGACGTAGATTATAATCTGGAACATCTACCTTTTCATTATCGTCCACTCTATGTTCAAGTTCACTATCTGGAATAAGAGCCTTAATGATATCTTCTTTACTTATATCTCCATTAGAACTAAGTGTAACTGTACCATCTTCAGCATATATGTTTTGTACTCCATTCATCGGAATCAACATACTACACATTGACATAGAGATTAATGATGTTAATAATTTTTTCTTTGTTTTCATAACCATTCTCCTTTATAATAAAATTACACTTTTATTATAGTACACATATAAATTCTTAATCAAGTGATTATCTACATAAATAATTATTGCAAATTATATATATAGTTAAGTGTCTATAAAAAATATAATTATCTTTGCCAAGCTATCATCACCTACTAAACGCTTATAAATAATAGCTATCATGCAATATAGAAAATCATTCAAAACAAGTAATTTTAATTTTAAAATAATTAAAAAATATCTAAATTATAAATATTTTTTAATAAAAAAAATAATCCGAAGATGAAAATTATTATCATACTCCGAATTTATTATAGAACTACTATTCTATATATTTTATAAAAAAATCGAGGCTAAAGAGATATTTCTCCATGCCTCGATTCCATCATATATTATCTGTATTATTTATTTATCTTCTTTTGAAGCGAATAATGATACGATTGAATCTAAAGTTGTTTTT
>CAURKK010000061.1:0-7898 GCA_963525505.1 uncultured Gemella sp. | reverse complement strand
TATATTATCGACAAATTTAGAAGGAGTAGCTATGCTAAATCTTATTCGAAATAAAAAATTCAATGTCTATAAAACATTAAATATTGTAAATCCTCTTATTCCTATCGCAACTGATGAAATGTTTTTACGTACAATTCCTAGTAATGATGAGTGTATTTTACACATGTACACATTACCGAACTCAGCAATAATTGGAGCTCCAGATACAAGAGTTCCATTTTTCGACGAAGCTCTGTTCGCTTTTTATAGAAATAATATTATTCCCGCTGTTAGAAATATTGGAGGACTAGGAATAATTTCAGATAAAGGTATATTAAATTTATCAATCATTATGAATAAGCCAAAAGAGAACTTTTCGATTAATGAAGGTTATGAGCTAATGACAGATTTTATCAAAGCAGTTTTTCCAGAAGGTGCTAACAAAATTGAAGCTATTGAAATAACTAATTCATACTGTCCTGGTGATTATGACCTAAGCATAGATGGAAAGAAATTTGCAGGGATTGCTCAAAGAAAAATTAAAGAAGCGGTAGTAGTTTCTATCTACATAAGTATCTTCGGTGATCAACAAAAACGTGCAAACATCATGAAAGATTTCTATGAGATTGGAATTGATGATCAAGAAGTAAGATACAAGTATCCAAAAATTGATCCGAACTGTATGGAAACACTAGAAAATCTACTAAATAAAAAATTCACACTTGAAGATGTTTTTGAAAGAGTGGAAAAAGTACTTTATGGTTTAGACTGTGACCTAGAAAATGGTGAATACACAGAAGCAATGGTAGAAGAATACAACTCAATCTTCGAACAAGCAAAAGAAAGAAACGAAAGTTACTTAGAAGGAAAATAAAAAACTCAGAAGTTGAGGAACCCTCAATTTAAAATAATATATACACAAAAAGCTAGTCAGAAATGTTTCTAACTAGCTTTTATTATATAAACGTTCAAATTATGAAAATTACAATAATAGAAAACATATACACAACTCTTATATTTTTATTCCAAACAAAATTAAAACCTACACGAAATATAAAAATTGAATCAACCAACAACGGATTAGTAATTACTGCGCTAACATATTGGTTCTAGGACCTTAGCAAGAACCATGATACTACCTTAGAACAACACTCAAGCTTCGGCATAAAAGATACTCTCCTTATCATTAGTAACTATTAAAATCATAGTTACAAATAAATTAAGGGTAGACTTTGTATCTGAAATTGTATAATCACCTGGCAAACCATCTTGAATAGGACCTATAATCGCCGCGACACCAATACAAGATATTAGTAAAGCTGGTATAAATGCATCAACAAATCTACTATCACCTTCACTTTCCGTTAATTTTTTTATTAAACATCAAGATTTAAAATAAATTCTCAAGATTTAAAATCTCTTCAAGTAAAATACCAAAGTTTAAACTAATAACAAGCACCATCGTTCCATTACTCTCTATCTTATTGTCAGCAATTTGTAAAACATTACTATTTTACCTAAGAATGAAACTAACAATCCTGTCAGCTTTAAGACTAAATACAGGATCGTCTTGGGCATTTTGCTACCCATTAATATTCCTACTACTCCCCTACAGTTACTCCCACCGCATTAATCGATGGTCCTGATCCCATTATTTTACCCTAACATTAAAAATTTTTTAGTTATATTTTACTAATTACATTTAAATATAATTAGTTTTCCCTATTATTTGTATGATAACATCAATAACACCTTTTCTCAACAATATGTTGATTAAATTCTAATAGTTTATTTTTCTATATTCAATTTTCAATTTATTTTCTCAAATTACTTATTAACTCAAATTTATTAGAAATACTTTAACTATTTTAATTGGAATTTAAAAGTAATTTGATATAATATAATAAGAGATATCATATAATTAAAGATTATATAACTAATCCTTTTTCTAAGTAATCTTAATAGATGAGTCACTAATTGTCCTATTTTCTAAAAATATAACTTAAAGAATAAAAATTCCTCTGTAAATTTTTTATTCTTGCACCTAATATACAGCGATTTCTAACAAAGAAGATGCTCTTATTATAACACAAAAAACAGTGATGATTCCTTAGAATTATACATATCTTAAATGAGAATTCAAACTAACACTGCAATTTTAAAATCTATTATTTAATAAATTTTTAATCTTACTTTAAATTAACAATCTATATCTAGAATAAACAACACTTATTAAATAGATATATATTCTAATTTTAGCAACAATAGATAAAAATAATATGTCCTACACATAAAAATGATCAAACTAGATTGTACGGAGATACAGAAGAAATCTTAATAATATAACAGGAGTAAAACAATGATAAAATCAATTAAATTTATTCAATACAGAAAATTAAAAAATATTTCTTTTCAGTTTAGCAAAGGGGTGAATATTATTTCCGGAAGTAACGGAACTTGTAAATCTTCTATACTGTATATTGTAAGTAACTCTTTCAAAAAAGTAACAAAAAATAATAATCGACTAAGTAACAACGATTCATTAAACACTGTTAATCAAATAAATAAGTTAATTAATCCTAAAATTGAAACTTTGACAAAAGGTGATAAAGTATATAATGATCCCGCACCAGAAGTAAAGGGAACGTTATATGAATGTACTTATTTAGATAATTTAATTATAAATTTTAGAAAACATAATTCTAATCATATAAACAGATATTCAATAAAACCAAAATATATTAACAAAGCAAAAGAAAGCCTTCCTGCATTACCTATTATTTATCTAGGATTGTTTAGATTATTTCCTTTTGGTGAATACTCGGATAATGAAACTCTAGTATCATCATTATCAAAAAAAATATCAAATGATTTTAAAAATGATTTAGCATCATTGTATTCTGATTTTACAGGCTATGAGCTTTCTTTTGAAAATATAAATTCAATGGGAAATATAAAGAATAGAATTGGGTTTAAAACTAACAAACAAGGTATTGATTCAAATACAATTTCTGCTGGAGAAGATAATTTACTAATTATCTTAGCATCTCTTTTATCATTAAAGTATTACTATTTAAACTTAACTACATCTGATCTTGATGTTGAAAGTATATTATTGATAGATGAATTCGACGCATCATTACACCCTGAGTTTCAAATTAAACTTTATAAATTATGTAAGGAGTTTTCTGAGAAATATAAAATTCAGATTTTCTTTACAACTCATAGTATATCTCTTATCGAGCACGCTTTAGATGAAAATCATGAATCTATTCTTTATTTAAGAGATGATATAGATTCAGTTAGCAATGTAGATGATATTGATATTTATAAAATAAAAATGTTATTAAACAATAAGACAAAAAAAGAAGTATATTTAAGTAATAAAATACCTATTATAACCGAAGATTTAGAAGCTAGAACCATACTTAATCTACTTCTAGAATTCTACTATGAGAAGTTTAATACAGATTTAAAAAGTATTTTTCATATTGTAGACGCAAACTTATCAAGTGAATCTATTAAAGCATTATCACAGGATGATTATTTACTTCGTTCTACATTACGTACAATTAATATTTTAGATGGTGACAAACATAACGAAACTAACCTTAATAAACATTTAATAACATTACCAGGTAAAAAAAACCCTGAAGAATTAGTTTTTGAATATTCACAATACTTGGTAAAAAATAAACCCTCATTTTTTACAGAAAATAAAGTATTAGAAAACGAAGGTTACACACTAAAATACTATACTACAAATATATTAAAAGAAATAAATAGTATAAATTCAGAAATACAAGAATTAGAAAAGCAAAATAAAAGTAAAAAGGGTAAAAAAAGAGAATTAAATAAAAAACTCTTTAATAATTATTTAACTTTTTGGAAATTTGTAATAAAAGAGTGGATAAATGATGAGGATAATAAGAACGAGGTTGATAATTTTTTTAAAAATCTTCATTCATTATTCTGTAAAACTAGCGACTTTCATGGTATTAAGAGATCAGATTGGAAAATAACTGGCCAAAAACAATAAACTTTGTTATAATAAAAAGTGAGGTGATTACTATGACAACATTATCTCCACTTCGATACCCTGGAAGTAAAAACAAAACCTATAATTATATTAAATACTTAGTAACTATAAACAATTGTGACACATATATAGAGCCATTCGTAGGCGGTGGGAGCGTAGCATTAAAACTTTTAATAAACAAAGATGTAAAAAATATTATGATAAACGATTACGATAAAGCAGTATATGCTTTTTGGTACTCAGTATTAAACTATACTGATGAACTGATTGATCTTATTAAAAATACTGAAGTTACAATTGAAGAATGGCACAGACAAAAAGAAATAAACAAAAATAAATTATTAAATAACAATTTATTAGAAGTTGGATTTTCTACTTTGTTTCTAAATAGAACAAATCGTTCTGGGATATTAAAAGCTGGGGTTATTGGAGGTCTAAAGCAAACTGGAAATTATAAATTAGACTGCAGGTTCAATAAAAACTCAATAATAACAAAAATTCAAAATGTAGCAAAGTTCAAAAAAAATATAAAGCTTTACAACAAAGACGCTGAAGATTTTATTAAGCAAAACATTTCAAAGACAAAAAATTCTTTAACATTTTTAGATCCTCCTTATTTTAATAAAGGACCCGAACTATATGTTAATTTTTATCAACATGAAAATCACATTAATTTAGCCAACACCATTAAAAATACATTATTTAAAAAAAAATGGATACTTACTTACGATAAAGTCTCAGAAATTGAAGAATTATACAGTGAATTTGATAAAGTAGAATATTATCTTAATTATTCAGCCGGAAAACAAACACTAGGTATTGAATTTATGTTTTTTTCTAAAGTAATATTATCAGGTCAAATAGAACGCTATTTAAAACTAAAATAAGAAATCACATAGATTATAATTAACAATTTCAACTTTCTATAGTGTATTGGATATTATATTACTACACTATAGAAAATCTTAACAAAATGACCAAGATATCAATATACATATTGATGTTTGGGTATTATATACTAAATCCGGGGCATGGAAACAATTCCAGACCCCGGATTTCAATTTATATATATAAAGACAAATACCCAATATAATTAAAGGGTAAGAAAATAATTAACTAAGAAAGGAAATTTGCCATGAATAATTTTATCATAAATTTCTGTCAATAATAGATAAAAATATAAATATGAGAGGATAAATCTGTTTTAATTAATGCGCTTAAAGAAAATAAAAAAATCTAAACACCAAAATGTTGCCAAGATTTCTTGAGTGATTTTTTCGCAGACCCCGAATTTGACAAAAAGACCAAAAAGTTAGTCAGAAATATTTCTAACTAGCTTTATTTTTTTCATAATATTCTATAATAAATGTAAAATTACATTGACCCAAAGCCAACTAAATGGCATAACTAATATCATAGCAGGCACCATATCTACTACTGGAAACATCTTGAGTTTCAATATTCTAAATCATGCAGCAACCATTAAGAAACCACCACAGGCTTTAAAGTCATTAATCATATCAGGCGTCGTAAGCGGAACTATCAATCCTGCTGATAAAAATAAAAACGTAAAAATAACAAACTGTGGTACTGCTATTAGTGAAACAATATACCCAAGATTACAAGCAAAAATGGCAGCCGTAAAGAAATCTAAAATAGACTTCGTAATCAGTAGACTTGGATCTCCTGTGATCCCTTCACTAAGACTTCCATATATCCCCATTCCACTAGAGCAAAACAGCATAATAACCGTAATCAATGTAGCTAAAAATTCTATTTCTGACATATTTGTTTTTTTTTCGGTACGATACGAATCATTACTTTCTGAAGTTTTGAACAAAGTTCATAAACTTTATCTCCTAAGTTAAATACTAATCCTATTATAGTTCCTATAATAAGAGCGAAAACAACCGCAGGCATATATTTCATTAAAACTATCGATGAAATACCCATCCCCATAGAACCTAGACCAAATATCAGATTTAGCTGTTCTTTATACTTCTCTGGTAACTTATCTCCTAAAAGAGCTCCCGCTATGCTACCTAGAAATATTGCGATGGTATTAATTATAACCCCAATCGGCATAATATCTCTCCTCTACTCAAAAAATACGTAAACTTATTCTAACACGTAGTTTATTTTCTTACAATACTTTTTCAGTTATAGATAAAATAATTTATCTATAGTATAATAATTATAATTATTTTGTGAGGTGGTTTATGGATATACTAACTATTGGACTTGGAACTATTGGAACTACATATGGCTATTTATTTAGTAAAGCTGGTCATAATGTAGAACATTATATTAGAAAAAGCAGTAAAAAAATTAATATAACAGAATTAAATGTTGATATGATAGATGGTAGAAGTAATAAAAAAGGTGATCACTATACTGATACTTATAAAGTAAATACTCATACAAAAGATAACTATGATTTTATTTTTATTAGTATGCCAGCAGGAAATATTGAAAGTGTTATTGAAACTTTAAACTCTAACAATATCAAAGGAACTATTATACTATGTTGTGGGATTTGGGAAGATAAGAAGTATCTTGAAAAAGTAATGCAAGGTAGAGAATATATTCTTGGTTATCCTGTAGCTGGTGGTAATATTGTAGATACTACTCTTACATGTTGTATTTTTGATCATTTTATACTAGAGAAAAAAGAAAATTCTAAAATAAATAATTATGATAAGCTAGTATTGCTATTTGAAAGTTGTAACATTAAGTTAGAAGCACCATATGATATGCTTGAGTGGATTTGGTTACATATGGCTATTAATGCTGGTGTAGTATCTATCGCTGCAAAATATGCAGATATGGATAATCCTACTGCGGCTGCGGAAAATCTTATGTCTTCATCTAAACTTTTAGCTGAAGCAGTTTGTGCAATACGAGAAACTTCCAAGATTATAGAAGCACGTGGTGTGAACTTAAAACACTATAGAAATGAACTTTTGGGATATAAACTTCCAATATTTGTTTCTGCACCAATAATGAAACGAATGTTTGCGACTAATATTCTTACTAGAAAGATTATGACACTGCATAACAATACAGAAGATTTATTATTCGTCTGTAAATGCCTATACGATACTGGAAAACAATACAATATAAATGCACCAATATTTTATAATGCATATGAAAAAGCAGAAAGTAAATTTTAATATTAAAATGAAGTAATTCTAATTAATTATATAGAGTTACTTCATTTTTTTATTTTATTTTTTCTCCATACTATTAATCATAAACACACCTACATCAATAATATGTAGCTTAGTGATTTTCTCAAGTTCTTTTTTGATACAAGGAAAATGAGTACATCCAAGAACAACTGCTTCTACATTAGTTAATTCGAAATAATTAAACAGTGTCTTAAAGTTGAAATCATCAACTATTTGTTCAGGTTTATTCCCCTCTTCAATCGCCTTAACAAGCTCCAACATCGATAATCCTAATACACGTAGACGCGGATTCGATACATAAAGATTGTTCTCAACACCTGTAAGACCATGAGAGTTCGCCGCCATTACAGCTAGATACTTATACTCAAGACCTAGATTTCTATACATTTGCATAGGAGTAATAATGGAAATATTCATTTTTTCTGCCAATCTGTCAAAATCGACAACCGAACTAAGTGAGTTACAGTATACAAAAATTGCATCACAATCTTTCTCTTTTAGTTCATCAATAATTTTTACAATAATATTTTCACGTTCTTCATCTTCTAAAGCTTGAAACGTAGTTTGCTCTACTGGATTATTAGAAATCGGTACTAAAACTACATCATTATAGCCATATAAACTTAATAGCTCCGCACCTAATTTCGAATCAATCGGTGTTCCAGCCATAACCGCTATTTTCATTAAAA
>CAURKK010000060.1:0-7924 GCA_963525505.1 uncultured Gemella sp. | reverse complement strand
CTTTAATTTCTTCTGCGATTTGATTTACTAACTCTTGTTTTCTCTCAATAGCTTTTGACATTGAACTTCCTCCTAAGTAGATTTATCAATTTCAGTACCATTAAAAAAACCTTCTTGCATGCGAGAACATACAAAAAGGCACATAAGTTTCTTTTCGAATTTTGTCCTCGGTAGGTTAATTAAGGATTTCTCCCCCTACTGTCTACGGTACATTTTCAACTGACTTAGTTATTTTAATATATATATATTCGTTTGTCAATAGTTTTTTTAAAAAAAATTTAAACTTTTTTTAAAATAGTTTTTATAATATTATTTATTTAATCTATCATAACAATATTTTTCTATTGCTTTCGATGTATACTCAGCTACACCTTCACCAAATTTATCTATATTACTTTTAAATTCCGGATTTTGTGAATATCCTTTTCCTATATATGAAAATACTTCTACACTACAATCAAATGCATATTCGTTCATATGATTATATAATTCATGTACTTTAGCTTGTACTTCTTCATCTTCTATATCAATATTTTCATTTTTAAATTTCTCCATCGAGCGAAATACATCATTAAATTCCTCTTCTGCACTTTCTTCCCTTCCGCTTTGACGTCTTTTTGCTTCTTCAATTGTATCTTTACCATATTTCTCAACTGCTTGATTTTCATACTTATTAAAATCTTCTCTTTTAAACCCATTAAATTTTTCTTCTATTGTCATTGTTTGTTCTCCTTTATAGTTTTTTATTGTTTTTTCTATATTTTTCAAAATTACTTCAAACTTTTCTTTTTCCTTTAAAACTAATTCACGTTGTTGCTCTAGTATTTTTAAATTATCAATATCTCCCTTCAATAACTCTTTAATATCATTCAATTTAAATTTCAAAAATTTATAAAAAAGTATTTTTTGTAATTTTTCTAAATTTTCATGAGTATAATCTCTATAACCATTATCTTGCTTCTCAGGAATTAACAATCCTATCTTATCATAATATTGTAAGGTTCTGGCACTTACTCCAGTAAGCTTCACAACTTCATTTATTCTCATATTTTTTCCTCTATATTTTACATTAGTTCACTAGTGACATTCTTATTATATACTATTACGTTACGTAATAGTCAACAATTTATAATAAAAAACCGCTAGGAAATTTCCTAACGATTCTTTATAACTATTATTCAAATACTTTCTTTAAATCAATTGCTTTGTTTAATGCTTCAGTAATAACAATACCAATTACCATTACGACAACTTGTGATAATAGAAGTGATCCATAAATAGCTGTGAATGCTCCAAAATCAAAAGGTACTCTTGCTGAGTTTTCACCACTAAAGATAGTAATTTCATATGCGATGATAGGCATACAAATTACTAGGTATAAAATAATATTAATGATATGTCTAGCAATTCTATTTTTTACAAATTTAAATACAAAAACACTGATAGCTAATGCTAAACCAGTACCTAATGTTCCAAAGAATACATCTACTATACCAAGTGGACTAAAAATATTTGCAATTGCAACACCCAGAGTTATAGGGAACCAATATTTTTTGCTAAATACCACTAATTGAGATAGTGATTCACTTATACGTAATTGAATAGCACCATATGAAAATGGAGCAATAGCAACTGTTAATACAACATAAATAGCTGCGATTAACGCTTGAATAGTTAGTACTTTTACTGTATTATTTCTCATTTATATCTCCTTGTCTTGTTTAAGAGAAAATAAAGAAGTACTGATCTTGAGAAACCAGTACTTCAGGTTTTTTTTATAGATGGATCTCTCAAACATCTTTTATTATAATAAAGTCAGAAGACAAATAACCTTACCTATGTAAAATTAAATATCAACGTCATATATACTAACATACATTATAGTTATTAGTCAACAAAAATATAAAAAATTCTTAAAAAAATACTTATAGATAAAAAAAATATAAAAATATCTTGCATTTGCAATTTTAATATGTTAAAATGAGGTAGTTGTATTTAACAACACTTAATTCATTGTAATTAAGAATATTAATTAATATTTCTTAGTAATATCACTAATAATCAGGAGGTGAATCGAATGCCAAACATTAAATCATCAGTATTGAGTGTAAGAAAAGATGCTAAAACTAACGCAGCTAACACAGCTAAAAAGTCTGAAATGCGTACAGCTATTAAAAAAGCTAAATTAGCTAAATCTGAAGGTGCTGCTAACGCTGCAGAGTTAGTAAACCTTGCTTACAAAAAAATCGATAAAGCTGCTAAAACTAATTTAATCCACAAAAACGCAGCTGCTAGATATAAATCAAACCTAGCTAAATAATTATAAGACTACTCAGCCTTCTGAGTAGTTTTTTTATTTCCAATAAAAAAATAAGGAAGAACTTAGACTTTTCGTCTATATTCTACCTTATCATTATTCCTACTTTTTACAATTTTTTAATATTCTTTCAGCAGCTTTTTTATATTTTCTGGACTAGTAGCATGATTAGATTTTACATACTATTATATTCTTTTCCAAACCAATGACCAAAGTCAATTGCTAATCCAATTTTTTTCATGCTCCGAATTTAGTATACAACCTTTATTTAAAAACACAAAACCTGTCATAAGTTGCCATATCGTTATAGGATATACAGTCATTCTTTCATAAATTGCTACAACATCTGAAAGACTATTGTTTATTGCGTTATTCATAAAACTTGCACTAATTAATCCAATAAGACCTAATAAAATCGATATAGCTGCATATTTTTTATTCTGTTTAAATAATGCAATTCCACTAATTAGAACAGTAAAATTCCCACCTAAAAACGATAACCTGGCTCCCAAGCCGTGTATTCCATCTTCACTAGGAACTCCTCCTTGATATACCCCTACTAATATACTACCTACAGCAAAGATTAACGGGGTTATTATAAACATAAAGCCAAACTTTCTTGTTTTTAATTTTTCAAATACAAGCAAGTAATATGCAATAAAAAAACCAACTCCTGTAGCTATAAAATCAATATTCATAATCATAGCCAATTTAGAAAATTCATTAGGAACACCTTCAACTATTAGATACGGATATACTCCCAAAGAACTTATAAAATGTCTTAAATAAACTTCTTTTAATGGATATCCAGTTCCAATCGCTGCGATAAATTCTCCTATTAAATAGAACAAACCATTTAAAATAAATAGCAATGCTCCGGTATGAATTATCCTCTTTTTACTACTCATCGAACATCTCCTCTAAAATTGAATTGTTCCTATTTTATCATACTTAGTATAGCAATGCAAAAATAAAGTTCTATTTTAGTTCCTCAATTAGTTTATTAATAAACAGATCTAAAACTAAGTATTTATCCATATACGATGATTTTAACAACTTATCATAATCTGCTGCTAGAAGCAATGTTTTCATAATTTTATCAACACTATAATTTCGTATTCCTTGAGCAGCTAACTGAACTCTATACGGATGAACACCTAATTCTTTTGCTATATCTTTTTGTGAATAGTGTTCATTTAGAAGGACCTTTACTTTATAGTACATTCGTAATTGCCCACTTATTAGGGACAATAGAAATATAGGTTCTTCTTTTTTTAAAACCAATGAATTATAAACAACTCTTAATTTATCATAATTCTTTCCAAATAACTCATTCGTAAGACTGAATACATCATATTCTAAACTTCTTGTTGCTAATAATTCTATATCCTCTCTAGTAATTATTTTCTTCTCATCACAATATAAAAGTAGTTTTTCTAATTCCTTTTTTATATTAGCAAAATCCAAACGAGTGTAATTCACTAGGAATTCTGCCTCAACTTTAGAAATTCTCACGTCGTGCTTTGCTACTGTTTTTACAATATACTCTGATATTTCCTTCTCATTAAAGTTTGAAAATTCTTTAACTTCTCCCACTTCTTTAATTTTCTTTATTAGTTTTTTTCTACTATCTATCTTATCTGTTAATTTTAAAATCAACACAACTTCAGCATTAATATTCTCTAAGTAATTCATCAATGCACCCACGTTATGTTCTACTTTAATTTTTTTAGGTTTCGCTAATAAGAAATTACAATTCTCAGCTACAACGACTTTCTCATTCCCAAATAATCCACTACTTCTGCATTCATATACTAAAGTTTCTATAGTATTTTCATGCATATTAATTTTTACATAATTAAATTCATCTAGCTTTTTAAGATATTTTTTCGCTATACTTTTCTCATAATCATTAATAGCTTCAAAATTTTCTCCATATATCACATAGATATTTTTCATCAATCATCTACCTCAATCTCAAATTCTCTATCCTGATTTTTCACCTTTACTTTTTTATCATAGTAAAAAACAGATGTACTACCAAACTTCATCTCAGTTCCATTATTCAAAACGATATAGTCTACTTTTTTATATTGAGCTATATCTTTTAATTCTAATAATTTTTTAGTCACACTATCTACTACTATAATCTTATTCACTAAGTTATTTGCTAATAAATTTGCCGCATATTCACTTTTATTTTTCTTAGCTGAAGTAAGTAATAAATAATTGATTCTATCCTTACCTTCATAGTTCATGAGTGAATCATATTCACTAATTATATCATATTCTCTATCTTTTTTTCTGTAATCTGTATAAAAATTTTTTATATTACTAGATGTATTTATTATCATGTTATTTCTATTTTCTCTAATGTAATAAATATTTTCTTTTCCAATTTTTATCTCCTCTATATATTCTCTAGGTATATAACTCGAAATAATTAATATTATAGTGACTGTCAAAACTCCTATTGCAGCTTTTGAATACTTTAATCTATTCAATTCAGTCATAATATATAGAACTGCTATAAAAATAACAATTATTATAAATATACTTTGCTTTCCAATTCTTAACGGTTTTACATACAAGAATATTTCTTGAAGTTTATCGAAAATACTAAAGGTAAAATTCAACAATGGTCTACACAAAATATTAAATATAGGTGCACTTAATAAAAATATTATATAACTTATCAATACTAATGGAAAAAGTATTATACTAAATATTGGAACTAAAACTATATTACTTAGTACGGAAATATAAACAATAGTATAAAAATTATAAAGTAATATCGGCATACTTGCCAATGTAGAAATAATACTAATTCTCAAAGACATATGTAGTTTATTTTTAGAAGTTTTAATATAACTTTCTGACATCAATAAACTAAATGTTATAAAAAATGATAGTTGAAAACCGATATTAAAAGTATACAACGGATTATAAAATAATAAGATTAAGAATGTAAGCAGTAAACTATCCAATTTATCAATACTTTTTCTTCTGAAAATTATATAGAATATAATCATAAAACCTGCTCTAAGAACAGATGCACTTGCCCCACTTAATAACATATATACGGGAATTGTAATTAAGATTATTTTTTCTATATAATCAACACTTACTTTAAGTTTTAATAAAATAAAATATATTAATGATATTAGCACCCCAATATGTAAGCCAGAAATTGCTAACAAATGACTAGTACCTAAGTTTTTAAAAGAACTAATTTCATCTCTCAACAAATAACTTTTATCTCCAAAAATTAAAGCTTGGAAATATCCACTCTTATCAAAGCTAAGATTTCTATCTATCTTTAAACTCATTCTATTTCTATAAGTAATTAATTTAAAAAGTAGTGAATTTACATTCTTAACCTCAGATATTTCATTAATGGAAACTCTTTTGAAGATTCCTCTATTTTCATTATACTTTTTATAATCAAACGAATAAAAATTAGTTTTACTTGGAACATCTTCTATATTAGCAACTACAGATAATTTTCCACCCCAAAATTTTTCTTTAAAAAATTTCTTCTCTTCTTCACTCTTAACTTTATAATTAATTAATACATTCTCTTCTTCTATACGACCTATTCCCGACATATAATTTCCATTCACATTGAATTTATCAGAAATTACTAATTCTAGATTTTTATTTTCAACATTATTTAAATGAGAAATATTATTTTTTTGTTCATATGCTCCACGAATAAAAAAAGCTAAGAAGACTATTAAACAAATAATAGTTTTCCTAGCATTAAGATTTTTATTTTTCCAAGTTATTAGTAGAAAAATAATTATACATAGCATAGATATTAAAAAATTATAATTTAATAATACCGCCCCTAATGCTAGTATTGCTAATTGTAAGTAATACATTACTTATTATCCAAAAGCCTTTCTACTACAGAATTGACATCATAGTCTACTTTTCTTACTATAATCCCAGATTTTTCCAATAACTCTCGAGCATATTCATTATTTCTATAATCATTTGCATAGCAAATTTCTTTTATCCCTGCTTGAATTATAGATTTTGTGCAATTCAAACATGGGAAGTGTGTAACATAGATTGTTGCACCTTCAGTTCCAACACCGAATTTAGAACATTGCAAAATAGCATTTATTTCGGCATGAATCGTTCTAACACAATGCCCTTCCACTACTTTACAACCAACATCTATGCAATGTTCATCACCTTTAATTGAACCATTATAACCACCTGAAACTATTCGTTTATCTTTGACTATTGTCGCTCCAACAGATAACCTACTGCAAGTCGATCTAAGTGAAAGTAGGTGACTTTGAGCCATAAAGTACTCATCCCAACTAATTCTTTGCATAACTATACCTCTATTTTATCTTTAATTTTCTCAAAAGTAGCTTTTCCTATACCTCGTACTTTTGTTATATCTTCTTTCTTTTTAAAATCCCCATTTTTTTCTCTAAATGAAATTATTGCTTCAGCTTTAGTTTTTCCAACTCCTGAGATTTTCATAAGTTGTTCTTTATTGGCGGTATTTATATTTATCACATCTCCGTTAGATGAACTTGTACTGCCATCAGAAATTTGTTTCGGTTTTTCTCCGTGTTTAAGAACGTAAATAACCATCTGATCTTTAACTTTTTGACTTAAATTCAAAGTGGAAGTATCGGCATTTTCTAATAAACCACCCGCTTCTTCAATTAAATCTTTTACCCTTTTATCTTTCGTTGTTTCAAATACTCCAGGGCGTTTAACCGCCCCTTTTACATCAACAAAAATTTTGGAATCTTGTTCTTCTTTTTTGTCATCCATACTCACTTCTGAGTTTTGAGAATTAGAAAAGGTTACATCATTATAATCCCCTGTTTTATCATGACCAAAATACAAAAATCCTCCAATTATAACAAGTAAACTACAGAGTAGTGCCGAAACAATTGCCTTAACATTTTGTTTTAAAAATAAAACAACATCTTCTTTATTAATTTTCATATATCTCTCCCCCTAGTAACTATATTATATCATTAAATTTATTATAATAGTACTGAAAACTTAACCTTCTTATTATTTATAATTTATGATATACTAATAGAAAAATAAACATAACAGTGTATAATACAATAGATAGGAGAGCTACTATGGCTAATGAAATGAATTTATTAAATTGGACATTTTTCAGAGAAGTTGCAATCCCACAAGATATTGCAAACTTATTGATAAACGGTGAACATCCTGTTGCAGCATTTGCAACAATAAGGGACGTTGCTGTATTTACAGATAAAAGACTTATTGTAAAAGACGCCCAAGGATTTACAGGGAAAAAAGTAGAAATCTATTCCCTACCGTACTCTTCGATATTAATGTGGTCAACTGAAAATGCCGGTAAAATCTTTGACTTGAATGCTGAAGTAGAACTTTGGACTAAGGTTGGTAAAATAAAAATTAATCTAAAAAAAGATATTGATATTCGTAGATTTGATACGTTACTCGCTCAATATATACTATAGTCTTATAACTTAGAAATAAAAACTAAAAATCCTAAAAATTAGAGATTTTCTCTAACTTTTAGGATTTTATTAAATATTACAGTTGAAGTTTTTTTCCGTCTTTATATACTTC
>CAURKK010000059.1:0-8038 GCA_963525505.1 uncultured Gemella sp. | reverse complement strand
CGGAAGAACCTTATAAATAAAATACTTGTATTTTTTATGAACTAAACTTTACTTTTTAAAATACTTATAATTATAACTAAAAAAGACTCAAAAACTAATTCTACAAATATAATTTTGAGTCTTTATTTTTATTTACAGTTTACTAAATAATTTCACTTCTGGGTATTTATCGCTGAACCAGTTCATCGCGAAGTCATTCTCGAATAAGAATACATAGTTATCATATAAGTCTTTTACTAGGATACTTCTTGAACTTGACATGTTTTCATTGATTGAATCTTCATTTTCAATCCATCGAGTAGTTTTTTGTCCAATACGTTCCATTATTACTTCTGTATTGTATTCATTTTTCATACGGTGCTCAAACACTTCAAATTGTAGTTGTCCTACTGCTCCTAAAATGATTTGGTTCGTATGTAATGTTTTATAGTATTGAATTGCTCCTTCTTGTACAAGTTGCTCTACACCTTTGTGGAAATGTTTTTGTTTCAGTACGTTTTTAGCTGAAACTTTTACGAAAATTTCCGGTGTAAATGAAGGAAGTGCTTCAAATTCAACTTTTTTACTTTGATATAAAGTATCTCCGATTTGATAATTTCCACTATCGTAAAGACCAATAATATCTCCTGCATATGCTACATCAACTGTAGCCTTATCATCAGCCATAAAGTTAGTTGAACGAGAAATTTTTAGTTTTTTTCCTGTTCTTGCTAAGTTTACGTCCATACCACGGTTGAATTCACCTGAACATACACGTAGGAATGCAATTCTATCACGGTGTTTAGGGTCCATATTGGCTTGAATTTTGAAAATGAATCCTGAGAAGTCCTCTCCTGTTGGTTGGATATCTTCTTCATTTACTCCACGACGACCTTTCGGTGTTGGTGCGTTATCTACATAGTAGTTTAAGAAACTTTCTACACCGAATGATGATAGTGCTGATCCGAAGAATACCGGTGTTTGCTCACCTTTTAGTTGTTTTTCATAATCATAATCAACACCTGCTTCAGTAATAAGAATCATATCTTCTACACATTTCTTATACATAGTATCTTGAGCAAGTGGATTATCGTCTACAATATTGTACTCTTCGTCTAATTCTACAAAATCACTATCTTCTTTAAATGGTTCGATAAAATGATTTTTTCTATCCATAATACCGAAGAAGTTTTGTCCCATACCTACTGGTAAGTTCATCGGATATGTTTCAATTTCTAATTTTTCTTCAATTTCAGCTAATAGCTCTAGTGGATCTTTAATTTCACGGTCAACTTTGTTGATAAATGTGAAGATTGGGATTCCACGCATACGACAAACTTTGAAAAGTTTTAATGTTTGTGCCTCAATCCCTTTTGCTCCATCGATTACCATCACTGCACTGTCAACAGCCATAAGTGTACGATATGTATCTTCTGAGAAATCTTCGTGCCCTGGAGTATCTAGGATATTAATAATTTTATTATCATAGTCAAGTTGCATTACTGAAGATGTTACAGAGATACCACGTTGTTTCTCTATATCCATCCAGTCACTTTTTGCATATTTTCCTGTTTTCTTACCTTTTACCGTTCCTGCTTCACGAATTGCTCCACCGAATAATAGTAATTTCTCCGTTAATGTAGTTTTACCAGCATCGGGGTGAGAGATAATGGCAAACGTTCTTCTTTTTTCTACTTGTTCTCTAATTTTTTCTACCACGTTATTTTCCTTTCAATTTTTTATTTTATATTAAATTTCTTTTTCGCTTCTTCTACAGCAACGATTGGATCTGAATGCCAAACTTTTTTTCCACCTTGAAGAATTTCATAATCTTCACGTCCTTTTGAAGCTAAGATTACTACATCTCCTGGTTCTGCTAATTCAATTATGCGTTTAACCGCATCTGTTCTAAACCATACTTTTTCATAATTTTTATGAGTCATACCTTTTTCAATTGAACCCATAAGAATTTCTACATCTTCATCACGAGGACTATCTGTTGTAATAACGACAAAATCTGCTTCCGAAATAATTTCTCCAATTAATGGCCCTTTTGAAATATCTCGTCCACCACCCATTCCTGTTACTAGAAGAGTACGTTTACCTTTTCTTATTTCTCTAGTTGCTTCTAATAACTTCTCATATCCATCTGGAGTATGAGCAAAGTCACTTATTATATCTATCGGTAAATCATCACCTAGAATTTCCATACGACCGTATAAAGCACCTAGTTTCGGTAATATATTAACGAGTTGTTCTACGCTGTATCCTTTTACCCAAACAGCACTAAGCGCCGCAAGGACATTACTTACCATAAAGTCCCCAATATAATTAGTAATACATTCAAAAGTACCTTCTGGAGATTTTAGTGTAAAACTTGTTTTATAGATTTTATCTTCTTTATATTGTTTAATATTATATGCATAAAAATCAGCAGTTTCATCTATGATAGAATAATTAATTTCTTGTTGATATAAACATTTAGAAATAATTTTATAATAACTATCATCTTTATTTAATACACCAAACTTTGCTTCTGATAGATTATTCCCTAAAGTTGAGAATAGTAAACTCTTATCATAGGCATAAGTTTGCATATCCCCATGGAAATCTAGATGCTCATGTGTTAAGTTTGTGAATATCGCAACATCTATATCAACATTATATATGCGTCCTAACGCCATTGCATGAGATGATGCTTCAAAAGCAAGATTTTTAATATTTTCATGGCGTAATTCTCCGATTTGATTATGTAATGTTACTACATCAGGAGTTGTATTACCGAAATAAATCGGTTCATCGTCATTTTTACCAAAACCATTCGTTCCTATATAAGCACTACTTTCCCCTAGGTTACGCAGCATATTATGAACTAGTGTTGATATACTCGTCTTACCGTTTGTTCCAGTTACTGCAACTGTATGAACCTCTGCACCTTCGTTAATTTTTTTAGCTATCATACTAGCAATTTTTTCTATTTCATGCTCTCTAACAACAATAACAGCACAATTTTCCACATTATAATTCTCATAGCGACTAGCTATTACTAATGCCGCCCCTTGTTCAATAACTTTCTCTATAAAGTTGTGACCATCTACAGTATAACCTTTAATAGCTACAAAGACATCCCCTTTTCCTATTTTTCGTGAATCTTGGGAAATACTATTTACACTATTTGGTAATTTTCCATAAATAGTTTTTATTTTTATATTATCAATAATATCTAAAATATTCATACTATCTACCTTTTTTATTATTTTCTAACTACTAAATTATACCACGCATACTAGTAATACTCAACTAACAACGGTAATTATTTTATTTTCACTAGTAATATTGATAATCTTTTTTAATTCTTCTTTAACGAATTTTTGTCGATGTTTGACATAATATTTCAGTTATGTTGATAATTAATAAAATCTAGTGTAATATATATAAGAAATCATATTCAAAGAAACTTTAAGGAGCAACAATGGAACACGAAATTATTTCCGAAGTATTAAGTCATATAGCTAATAATAATATTAATAAGATTACTTTTTCAAATATTCGTAATAAAGAATTAGAACTTGATAAAGTTATCGGAAAATTAGTTAACATAAAAAATAATATTAATCTACAGTTAGAATATCGTTATAAAAGAATAATAAAACACACGAATCTTGTTACCACTGATTCACAAAGTATCGAAAAAGCAATTGTTGAACTTTTCGAATTAGCAAAAGATATAAATGTAGTTACTATTGATGAAAATATAAATATCAAAGTATCTAAAAAATTCAAAATAAGCTTAAATAGAAAAAAAACGACTTCAAAGGTTATTTCATTTGATCACAATAAGAAAAAAGAATACTTTCTAGATGAAAAACAAAAATATCAATTTTTAATAGAACTAGGAATTCAAAATAAAGACGGTAAAGTCATTAAAAGTAAGTACAATAAATTTAAACAAATAAACAAATACCTTGAATTTATTAAACAAGCTACTACTCAATTAGATTCTAATAAGCAAATTACGATTCTAGATTTTGGTAGTGGTAAGAGTTATTTAACATTCTCTACCTATTACTATTTAACTGAAGTTTTAAAAATGAACGTGAAGATTATAGGAATTGATCTAAAAAAAGAAGTTATTGAAAACTGTAATAGTATCGCTAAGAAACTTAATTTCGATAATCTAAGTTTCATTTATGGCGATGTTATTGATTACGAAAATAAAGATGAAATAGATATGGTTATTAGCCTACATGCATGTAATACTGCAACAGATATAGCCATACTTAAAGCTCTTGGTTGGAATGCAAAAGTATTCTTCGCTGTGCCATGTTGTCAAAAAGAAGTTAACGGGCAACTTAACTCTGATTTCCTTCCATTAATGTTAAAACATGGAATTGTTAAAGAAAAATTCTCTACTCTACTTACTGATTCTGTGCGTAGTGAAGTACTAGAGGCGTTTGGATATAAATCTGATATAGTGGAGTTTATCTCAGCGGAAAATACACCTAAAAATCAACTTATCCGTGCTTATAAAGTATCGAATAACATTGATAAAGATAAAATAATTAATCTTGAAAAATTCACTTCATCATTAAATGTGAAGATGTTCTTACTAGAAGAAGTAAACAAACTTATATAAGAAAAAAGCATTGGCTCTTAATTTCGAGCTAATGCTTTATTTTTTTAAAAATTATAGTTCACTAAAGTCGTAAACTTTACCTTTTTGTCTATTTGGTAATACAGCTGCAACTACTAAGCAAACAACTGCTGGTACTAACCATTCTAAGCTTTGTGCTGCTAATGGAAGTTTTGCGATTAAACCACTTAAAGACGCTACTTTAAATGTGCTTCCTACTACAGAAAGAATAGAGATTAAAGTTACTACCGCCATAGTTAATTGCATTCCTAATTTTGATAATGCAACATATTTGTTAACAATAACGATTAATACTAATGCAATTGTAATTGGATATAAGAATAATAGCATTGGTACTGAGAATTGAATAACGCTTTGTAATCCTACGTTTGCAATGGCAAATCCTACAAATGTAAATAATGTAGCATATGCTTTGTATGAAAGTTGTGGGAACTTTTTATTGAAGAATTCTGAAGTTGCAACGATTAATCCTACTGTTGTAGTGAAACATGTAAGAATTACCATGATTCCTAAGAATATACTTCCGAAGTTTCCGAATACTTGACGTGCTGATTCAGATAGTACATAAGCACCTTTGTTTACTTTAGGGTTAGCAAGTACATCTGCAGGAACAGCAAATTTATTTCCTAATAATCCTAATCCAACATATAGAATACTGAATCCGATTCCTGTTGCGATACCTGCAATCCAAACACTAGATAAAAATTCTTTTTTGTCTTTGAATCCAAGTTGTTTTAAAGCGCTCATCGCAATGATACAGAATGCTACTGATGCAAGAGCATCAAGAGTGTTATACCCTTCGATAAATCCTGTACCGAAAGCTAAACCACTAGTTGCATATGTTTTTGCAGCTTCTCCTGTTGAGTTAAATTTAGATACACCTAGGATTACTAAAATTACGATTAATAAAGCAAAAATAGGTGTTAAAATTTTTCCTACACTATTTAAAATCTTAGTTGGGTTTACCGCTAATAAAAACGCACATACAAAATAAATAACTGTAAAAATTAATAACCATGGTAAACTACTTCCAGCCACTACTGGCGCTACCCCAATATCAAATGCAGTTGCTGCAGTTCTTGGAATCGCAAAAAGTGGGCCAATTGATAAATAAAGTAAAACTAAGTATGTTGTTGAGAATAATGGTGATATTTTTTCATCCATTTCTGCTCCATAGCCGTTTGGATTAAGTGCTCCAACGATAAGTGTAACGATTGCTATCCCTACTCCTGAAACAACGAATCCTAAAATTGCAGGCCAGAAGTTTTCTCCTGCACTTACTCCTAGTGCTGGTGGAAATATTAAGTTTCCAGCACCAAAAAAGATACCAAATAATAACAATCCGGTTAATAAACCTTTTTTCATATATAAAAAATTTCCTTTCATTTTTTTGTAATATATCTATAATACTACAACTTCTCAAAAAAGGCAAACTCTTTTTTAAAAACAAAGGTGAATTGTTTAATTTCAATTTAAATTAACTGATAATATAACGTATATGTAGAAAAAATCGAGCTTAAAATAATTTTCAAACTCGATTTATATTTTCATATTTTTTTATTAAACGTGTAACCACAGTAATTGTATTACGAATAATATCGCGAATACATACATTAGTGGATGAATATCTTTCCATTGTTTTTTAGATAATTTTAATACTACATAGAAGATAAATCCAAATGCGATACCGTCATTAATTGATCCTGTAAGAGGAATACCTACAATTGTTACGAATGCTGGGAAAGCTTCTGTAATATCAGACCAATCTATTTTTGCAATACTTTCCATCATAAATGATCCAATGATTATTAATGCAGGTGATGTAATCGCAGGAACTGATGCTAAACTACTTGCAAGTGGGAATAAGAAAATTGATATTACTACAAAGAAACTTGTTGTTAAAGCAGTAAGACCTGTACGCCCTCCATTAGCTACCCCTGCAGATGATTCAATGTATGCAGAAGTTGGTGTACTTCCGAATAACGATCCTGCTAATGAAGCAAATGAATCTGCTAATAATGCTTCTTTTGCTCTTTCCATTTTTCCATTTTTAACTAAGCCTGCTTGTGTTGTTACTGCAACCATAGTACCTGTTGTATCGAATAACGTTACCATTAAGAATGTAAAGACTATACCATATAAACCTAATTGTAATGCATTTATACTTTCTGTTACTGGGTTATACAGTAAACTTAAATCCATATGCGGTATACCGAATACTTTATCAACTTTTAGCATTCCTGTGAAGTAAGAAATTATAGCAACTACTGCCATACCAATGAAGATTGCTCCTTTTACCTCAAGCGCTAATAAAACAAGTATTATAAAGATACCTAGAATTGTCATGTAAGCTACAGGATTTTTCAAATCTCCTAGCGACAGGATTGTATGAGGATTCGCAACTATTAATGCTGAGTTTTTTAATCCTAAAAATGCGATAAATAAACCAATTGCTGCAGAAATTCCATATCTTAAATTATTTGGAATTGAATCGATTAAACTTTCTCGGAATTTAGTTGCTGATAAGAATACGAAAATTACAGCTCCTAAGAAACACGTAGCTAATAAAGTCTTGTAATTATAACCTGATGTTGCCGCTAACGTTGCAAAGTATGAGTTAATCCCCATACCTGGAGCTACCACTATTGGATAATTAGCCGCCAATGCCATTATTAAAGTACCAACTAAAATCGCAATGATTGTCGCTGTAAATACTCTATCTAATGGTACTCCCGATGCTGATAGTACAGCTGGGTTTACTACTAAAATATAACTCATTGAGAAAAATGTAATTAATCCAGAAACAACTTCAGTTTTAGCATCTGTATTATTTTCTCTTAATTTAAAAAGACGTTCTAACATATATAGAAAATTCTCCTTAGTTTTTTATTAATGCCTAAGCACAATAATAATAATATACTTTAAAAATATAATTGTCAAGAGTTTTCATATGTAAAGTTCATTTTTTTACTACTTTAAAGATATCGTTTGTATCTAATTAACGGATAAAAATGATATTATATAAAATTTTATCAAGTTTACATATTTTATCACAACTAAACCCGAACGATGGAGCTTTGTTTTTTCATGAAAATACGATTCTGGATTATTATACTAAATAACTTCTCACATAAAGCATTAAATAATTAATCAATTTTGTGTAAATCATTTTTGAATTTAATTATAAAATAGCGATTTAATGATCGATTTCTGAGAAATACGAATTTTAAATCGCTACATATTATTATTCATCTTCAGGAATAACTCCCATTAATTTAAGAAAACTATCCCATTCAAAAAGCATCTGTAAAGCATATAGCATTAAGAACAAATAAACCATTTTTGTGATAGGAAAGTCATGATAATCAAAAAAGAAAAATCTTAAAAAAATAACGAATATTAATG
>CAURKK010000058.1:0-8134 GCA_963525505.1 uncultured Gemella sp. | reverse complement strand
ACTGCGTTATGAAGCATTTGAGGAGATGTCTTCGTTAGAAGGTGGAGTGAAGTTAATAACTGCTCATCATAAAAATGATCAGGTAGAGAATATTCTTATGAGGCTATTTAGCGGACGTAGTATGGATTATAACTTGATGATAGAAGAAAAGGCTACTATTGGAATGTTAGAAGTCTATCGTCCATTGTTAGATATATTAAAAGCGGACCTTGAGCAGTATGCTGAGGAAAACGGATTGACATACTATGTTGATTCAACAAACTTCGATACTGACTACACTAGAAATAATATAAGGCATAACATTGTACCATTGTTGAACGATGTAAATTTTGCAAGTTTTGATAATTTGATTAATTTTTCTAGTTATTATCAAAATATTAATACCGAGCTGAAAAACAAAGTATTAGAAGCTAAAAACGACTATGTAATTTCTAAAGAAGAAGGTAAGGTCGAATTAGACAAAGAAAAGCTATTAAAAAATACCAAAGAAGAAATTTATTTCTTGTTAAGAGATATATTAGCAAATAATTTTGGTATTTTTGATGTGAAACAAAGGGCTCTTTTTACAATAATAGAAGACTTAAAAAACAGAAATAACAATAAAAGTTATGATTTAAAAAATAATTTAAAAATTATTAGCGAATATAATAGTATTTATGTTCATAAAATTGAAAAAAAATGTTATAATGATAAGATAGAATTAATAATAGATGAAGTGGATGTAAATAAAGTTTATACATTTCATCAGAGTAATTTCTTAATAACAACCACTAATAACTCATCTGAAGTAGGATTTAACAGGGAAGACTTGCCGCTCATAGTTACGGCTAAGAGAGATGGCGATCGAATTCAAAGAGGTAAGGTTAGTAAAAAACTTTCGCGTCTTTTTATCGATGAAAAAATCCCTAAAGAACTTAGAGATAAACTTCCAGTAATTCGCAATAAAGATGGGGTTTTAGGAGTTTTAGGAATAAATACTAAAGTCAACAAAAATAAAAAATATGATTATTATATAAACACGAAAGGATAAAACAGTGGAAAATTTATTAAAAGATATCGAGAAAGTTCTATTTACACACGAGGACATCGTAGTTGCTAGTAAAAGAATCGCTAAACAAATTGAAGAGGATTATGCAGATAAATGTCCTGTTCTAATTTGTACATTAAAAGGTGCGTTACCTTTTATGGCAGAACTTCTAAAACACATTGATATTCATGTAGTTACTGACTTCATGGATGTATCTAGTTATCACGGAGGAACTGAATCTTCTGGTGTAATCAAAATCAAAAAAGATTGTGGAATGGATATCGAAGGTCGTCACGTAATTATCGTTGAAGACATCGTAGATACAGGAAGAACTCTTAAAGCTCTTATTGAAAACCTAAAAGGAAGAAATGTTGCTTCTGTAGCATGTGCTTCACTAGTAGATAAACCTGAAACTCGTGTAGTTGATGTTGAAGCTGACTACATTGGAATAGTTTCACCAAATGAATTCCTAGTAGGATTTGGTTTAGACTATGATGAGAGATATAGAAACTTACCTTATATCGGTGTTCTAAAAGAAGAAATTTACTCATAATAATATTTTAATCAAAAAAGGTCAAAATATTAGTCAAACTTTAGTTACATATGGTAAAATAAATTATGTTTAGAAAAATGATAGGAGGAAGATTGTCTATATGAATAATAAAAAAAGGCAAAACCCTATCCTTGGTATGCTTGCGTTAATCGTTATTGCGATTGGATTATTTGCTTATTGGCAGCAAGATTTACCTGGGACAACTGAAAAAATAGACTATGCTAAACTTGTTCAGACTATTAAAGATGACAAAGTTAAAGAAATAAGTCTACAAAGAAAAGATGAGAACTACAATGTTAAAGGTACATACTCAGAAGGAAATAAAAACTTCGAGAGTGTAGTTGCAGCATCTGATTCTGAAGTACAAAAACAAATTAATGAAAAAGCTAAAGATGGAAAGCTAAGTGTAGTAGAATATAAACCAGCTGAAAAAACTGGAGCAATTCTATCATTCTTAGGTAACATTATTCCGCTTATCTTGTTTATGGGTGTTTTAGTTTTCTTTATGACACAAATGCAAGGTGGCGGTGGAGGCAAAGTAATGAGCTTCCAAAAATCTAAAGCAAAAAAAATCGATGGCGGAGAAGCGAAAGTTACATTTAAAGATGTAGCTGGAGCTGATGAAGAAAAACAAGAACTTGCTGAAATGGTTGAGTTCTTAAAAGATCACCGTAAATTCACTAAGATGGGTGCTAGAATCCCTAAAGGTGTCCTACTTGAGGGGCCTCCGGGGACTGGTAAAACTTTACTAGCTCGTGCTGTAGCTGGTGAGGCGAAAGTACCATTCTTCTCAATCTCAGGATCTGATTTCGTTGAGATGTTCGTAGGGGTTGGGGCAAGTCGTGTTCGCGACCTATTCAAAGAAGCTGAAAAAAATGCGCCATGTATCATTTTCATAGATGAGATTGATGCTGTAGGACGTAAACGTGGAAGCGGAGTAGGTGGAGGAAATGACGAACGTGAACAAACTCTTAACCAACTTCTTGTTGAAATGGATGGATTCGATGGTGAAAAAGGTATTATCGTAATTGCGGCTACTAACCGTGCTGACGTATTAGATAACGCACTTAGAAGACCAGGTCGTTTCGACAGACAAATTAAAGTTTCTACACCTGATGTAAAAGGTCGTGAAGCAATTCTTAAAGTACATGCTAAAAATAAACCACTTGCTAAAGGTGTTGAACTTCGTTCATTAGCAGAAAAAACTCCAGGATTCTCTGGTGCTGACCTTGCTAACATTCTTAACGAAGCAGCATTATTAGCAGCTCGTGAAAATAAATCTAGTATTGATAAAGAAGATCTAGATGAAGCGATGGACAGAGTAATCGGTGGTCCAGCTAAACGTAGTAGAGTATACACTCCAAAAGAAAAACGTTTAGTAGCTTACCACGAAGCAGGGCACGCAATCGTAGGTATGGTACTTGATAGTGCTGATAAAGTACAAAAAGTTACTATTATCCCACGTGGTGATGCTGGTGGATATAACCTTATGATTCCGGAAGAAGAAAAATACTTCCAAACTCGTACAGATTTAATCGACAAAATCTGTGGATTACTTGGTGGACGTGCTGCAGAACAAATCTTCTTTAACGAAGTATCTACAGGAGCTCACAATGACTTTGAACGAGTAACAGCTATTGCTCGTGCGATGGTTACAGAATACGGTATGAGTGATGTTGTAGGGCCAATGCAAGCTCCATTCCACGATCCATATGGTGGACGTCAACTTTCAAGTATTGGTAACTACTCAGAAGAAATGCTGAAAGAAATCGATAAAGAAGTTCGTAAAATTATTAACGAATGCTATTCAAAAGTTCTTCACATTATTGAAACTCACAGAGAACAATTAGAACTTATTGCACAAACACTTATCGAAGTTGAAACAATTGATAGAAAAGAAATCGTTGCTCTTTACCAATTTGGAAAAATGCCAAAAGACTTAGATGAAAGAGAAGCAGAACAACTGGATAAAGTAGTTAATAAGAAATACTACGAAGAACAAGCTCGTAAAGCCAAAGAAGAAGCTGAGAAAAAAGCTCAAGAAGAGGCTAAAAACGAAGAAGATAAAGTTGAAAAGGTTGAAGAAAAAGACCTAGAAGACGAAAAATCAAAAGAAAAACTTTCTGACGAAGAATAAAAAATAAACCCTAGATTTGGAATTAACCAAGTCTAGGGTTTTGTTATACTCTTTTGAAAAGTTATTATATCGTTGTTTAGATGATATTTATAATTTAAAATGAGCGATAACTGAGCGATAAATGAGCGATAAAAAATTTTTTATGATATAATAATTAAAAGAAGCAGAAAGGAGAATGCTATGAAACCACCATTTACCATTACGAGTACTATTCTTAATTATCTTATAGAGATTTCTAAAGTATTAGGTAATCTAGAAATAGAAACAAAGAAAAACTTACATTTAAGAAAAGAAAATAGAATAAAATCTATCCACTCATCTTTAGCGATTGAGAATAATAGTTTATCTATAGAGCAAATTACAGCGATTATTGATGGGAAGAGAGTTCTAGGAGATCCAAAAGAAATAAAAGAAGTAAAGAATGCATATGAGGCTTATGAAAAAATATTGAATTTAGACCCCTATAGCGAGAGAGATTTTTTACTTGCTCATAAATTATTAACTACAGAAATAGTAGGACAATCAGGGGCGTATAGAAATTCAGATGTAGGAATTTTTGATGAGCAGGGGAATATGGTTCATTTAGGTGCGAGACCTCAGTTTATTGATGAGTTAATGCGAGAATTATTTGAATGGGGATGTACAGATGACACTCCAGCACTTGTGAAGAGTTGCGTATTTCATTATGAAATAGAGATGATTCACCCATTTGAAGATGGAAATGGTAGAATGGGAAGATTATGGCAAAATGTTATATTGGCTAATTGGAATCCATTATTTAGTTGGATTCCCATTGGAACTATAATATATGAAAATCAACAACAGTATTATAAGGCTTTGGCACAGGCAGACAGAAATAATAATTCAACAGTGTTTATAGAATTTATGCTAGGTGTCATATTAGAGACTCTACTGGCGTATAAGGAGCCTGATGATAAGACAAAAGAATTATCTAAAGCAGAACAAGATGTTTTTGAAAAGATAAGAGAATACTTGAAAAATGAGAAATATATTACTGTAGCAACAGTTTGTGAACTAATCGAAAAATCTAAGCCAACAGTTAGAAGATATATTGCGAAATTTGTCGAGTATGAGTTACTGGAATCTCATGGAGAAAATAGAGATAGAAGGTACTCGATAAGAAAATAAATAAAAAGATATCAGAGAGAAACATGAAAATCGAAGCTAGATTCGATTAACTTTCTGATATCTTTTATTTTTTATTTGTTCTTCCTTCTCGTAAAGAAGTGGACTGTCGAAATTACTAATCCAAGAATAACTATATAAATCACTTGAGAAAATACTAATGGTGTAAAGTGATTTTTTAGGATAAATATATTAACTCCTACACCTATAATTGCTGCAATACTTAACATAGAAAGTAGTACAACTTTATATTTGTTAAGAGGTAAGCTGACCTTCGCAACCATACATAATCCATTTATTAACGCAAGAAGGAAACAGATGAATTTCGCTTGTGAATTATCTGTGATAGCAAAGTTTGTCAGTAGTACTGTAGCTACTAAAATACCACCACCGATTGCAGCGTTTGTCAGTATATCCTTCATGAAGTTATTGCTTACTTTTTCCTTATTCGCTTCAAAAGTTAGGAAGAATGATGGAATGCCGATTGTTATCGCTGAAATTATCGTAAATTGAATCGGTATAAATGCAAACTCCAGGGCGAAGATCACGCTAAGTATTGAGAAGACAATCGAGAAGAATGTCTTTGTTAGGAATAGTGAGGCTACCTTTTGAATGTTATTAATAACACGACGACCTTCCATAAGTATATCGTAGAATACTCCGAAGTCATCTGTTAAGAATACGATATTTGATACGCTTTTTGCTGCGCTAGTAGCACCATTCATAGCAAAACTAATATCAGCTTTTTTAAGGGCAAGTACATCATTAACACCGTCACCGCTCATAGCGACAGTCTTGCCAGCTTTTTGTAATACGGCTACCATTTTCTGTTTTTGTTCAGGGGTAACACGTCCGAAAATGTCATTCTCAAGAACAGTTTTTTCAAAATCCTCGTCAGTTACTTTAGTCATGTCGATAGCTTTAGCATCTTCTTTGAAACCAGCTTTTTTAGCGACACCGTAGACAGCTATATGGTTATCTCCACTGATTATTTTGACTTCAACACCTTGTGATTCAAAGTATTTAAATGTTTCTTTTGTATTTTCTTTTATTTCATCTGACAGAACTACATGTCCCACAAGTTTCATATTAGTAGGGATGTTTGTACTGTCTTCAGTATAGGCTAGCGATAAAATTCGATAACCTTCTTTTTTTAGATTCTCGTAATATTCATCCATTTCAACCGAGAAGCCTAAAAATTCATATGCCCCGAAGAAATATGTTCCACCATTTTGTAGTTTTATAAATGAATATTTATTTTTACTAGAAAAAGCTCCTAATTCTTCTACATCCCATTGTTTTTTGCACGTTAGATGATTCTTTAAAGCTTTAGATGTTGCATTTTCATCATCAAAATATGCAAGGTAACTTGATAATTTTTTGGAAACTTCATCATCAATTTCTACAACATTCATATTACCCGTAGTGATAGTTCCTGTTTTATCGAAACAAAGGACATCTACTCTCGCAAGAGTTTCCACACAGTATAATTCTTGAACTAGAACTTTCTTTTTAGCAAGCTTCATTGCAGCAACTGCAAGAGAGACACTGACAAGAAGGATTAAACCTTCTGGGATCATACCTACTAAAGCTCCAGCACTGCTCAAGACTATTTCTACATAACCACGTCCCAGACTAGCACCACGCATGTATAGCATAATTGCGACAGGAACTAATAGAATAGATATAACTTTTAAGATTTTATCCATATAGTCACGAAGTTTAGATGGGTATTTTTTAAATTCTTTAGTACTTTTAGCAAGCTTATTAATATAGCTATCCTCTCCGACAGCAATAGCTCGCACTAAACAACTACCACTAACTACGTTACTACCACTCATTACTTTATCGTTAGTAGTCTTGTAGATATTGTCACTTTCACCAGTTAACAGTGATTCATCGACCTCGATACTACCTTCAATGATTTCGGCATCAACAGGAACCTGATCACCGAGATTTAAGTGTAGATATTCACCAAGGACGATTTCTTCAGAATCTATATTTATTATTTCATTATCACGGTTTACTCGGTATTTACTTCTACCTAGCAAACTCAATTTCTCAAGGGCATTTTTCGAACGAACTTCTTGAAAAATACCAATTGCGGTATTTATAGTGATTACACCTAAAAACAACATATTTTCGAATCTAAGTGTTGTAGCTATAAATGCTGCTAAGACTAAGTTCATAGCATTGAAAAAAGTAAAAATATTAGAAAAGATAATCTCTTTTGTAGTCTTATAAGGTTTTATTTCACTAATATTTTTTTTCGCTTTAGTTACTTCTTCACTAGTTAAATATTTCATTCTACCTCCGCCATAACTATATTTTTTAATTAGTTTCTATTTTATCACACTTTAGTATAGTTTGGAAAATTAAAGGATGGATGGAAGACTTTCAAAACTTTTAATTGCTAGTTTATTTATAAAGTAGTATTATATTATTGACTAAATAATAATATAAGTGAGAATAACATGGAAAAACTAGATTTTTTAATAAAAACACTAAATTCAGAAATAGTAATACCAGAAACGGAACAAGAAAAGAGAGATTTATTTAGAACACTGATGAATACATGGGAAGTGTCGGAACTACCGAGTGAATTCTACGAAGTGCAAGACGAATACCTACAAGAAGTTCTAAAAACTAAAGGAATAACAAGATTAGAAGATTTAACTGAAATTGATGAGAATATTTACTTATGGCAAGGTGATATTACTACATTAGAAGTAGATGCTATAGTTAATGCAGCGAACAAAGCTTTATTAGGATGTTTAATTCCGCTACATAGATGTATCGACAATGCTATTCATACACAAGCTGGATTGCAACTCAGAAAAGAATGCGATGAAATAATGAAAGCACAAGGGACTTTTGAAAAAACAGGGCAAGCTAAGATAACAGCTGGTTATAATTTACCAGCTAAACATGTTATTCATACAGTTGGACCAATAATATATCGTGTTGTTGAAGATGATGATAAGGAATTACTTGCATCATGTTATAGAAATTCTCTAAAACTTGCTTTAGAGAATAATCTTAATAGTATTGCTTTTTGCTGTATAAGTACGGGGGAATTTAGATTTCCGAATGATCTTGCTGCTGAAATAGCGGTAGCTGAAGTTAAGAAATTCTTTAGAGAAAACCCTGCTGTTGACTTAAAAGTAGTATTCAATGTGTTTAAAGATTTAGATAAAAAATTTTATGAAGACATATTAGGTTAAGGGATAATAAAAAGAAGATTATAGGATTGTAATTCATCAAATTGATG
>CAURKK010000057.1:0-8696 GCA_963525505.1 uncultured Gemella sp. | reverse complement strand
TTGGTTAAAGAAATTTTTAAATTTGACAATGCTAATGCATTAATTATTATGTTAGCAGCGTACAGCGCAGTATTTTTCGTAATTTCATATATTATTAATGCAAGAAGAGATATTACTATAGACTAAAAATTTAGCCATTTGTAAGAGGAGGTAGGCGAGATGAAAAGTTCGCTAAAAAAAATTGAGCGTATTAAAGATATATTAGACTTAAATGGTAGTGTTTTAACATACAAATATAGTGATGAAGATATTCGTCTAAACCTAGGAGAAGAACAATTAAGTAGTATTTTCAGCAGATTTTTAAAAAGAAATTTACCAAAAATTAAAGATGGACTACATAAGGGGAAGCTAGTTAAATGTCAAAGTGGTCTTGGTATTTCATGTTTATTTATTCCGAGTGATAATGATGAAGAATTTTACTTGATCACACCATTTCTAGAATATCTTATCCCAACTAAGTTATTTCAAGAATCACTTACTAAATACGGAGCGAGCATTAGCGAATTAATCTGTGATGTATATTTTTCATTACCAATTACACCAAGAAAGAAATTTAACTATTTGGTAGAATTATTGGTGGAAGATGAAAATGTAGACTTTTTAGACGCTATTGTTTTAGTAGAAGATTCAAGTGTGAAAAATGTTCGTAGAACATCATCAAGAAAAAATAATTATCTAAATAGCATTTTAGAGAGTGAAGTTAAATTTAAACGCGAAATTCTTGAAGCGGTTGTTGATGGGAATATTTCTCGTGTAAATATGTTGTTTGACCTTCGCCAAAGAAACCATGGTGTAGAAGAAGATAACGTAGAACAAGGAGTTAATGTTCAACGTAGAAAATCTTATAATATGAATGATTTGCTACGATATGCTCTTGAACAACATAGCGAAGATTATCTAGGCGTAGAAGAACTTTGGGTTAAAATTAAAAACAAACTAGATAACTATGATTTATCAGAAGATGTAATTAGAAGTTATTGTCTTTTAGTAGATAGAAATAAATATAAAGATAAACAAGCTGTTGTACGTAACTGTATAGCTTATATTAATGACCGTATTTCAGAAAAAATCAGTTTGGATAATGTTAGTGACTACTTAGGAGTAAATAAAAGTTATCTTTCTTCAATTTTTAACAAAGATATGGGGATTAGTATTGTAGATTATATTCATGATAAACGTATTTCTAATGCATGTTATTTACTTGCTAATACTGATTTCTCTATCTCTGAAGTTGCAGATTATATCGGTTACTTCGATACAAGTTACTTTATCAGAATTTTTAAAACATTAGTTAAAGTGACACCTCTTAAATATAGAGAATCACTTTCTAAAGCTAGAAAATAGAATATAAGAAATAAAGCTGAATATTTTCAGCTTTATTTTTTTAGAACGATTGATATTTAGAAGCTTATAATATAGAGACTACTCCAAATTTTATACAAATAAAAGTGAGAGAAAAATATTTTATTAGCACTAAATATTTCTTAGGAAATATGATATAATAAAGTGACTTTTAAATTTTAGGAGATAAACGATGATTTTTGCATTAGATGTAGGGAATACAAATATTGTCCTTGGAGTTTTTGGAAGTGATTATAAACAACTTTGTTCATGGCGTATCGCAACGGATAATACAAAAACAGAGGATGAACTATATGTTATTATTAGAAACTTTTTCGTAGATAAAAATATTAAGTTTGAGGACTTTGATGGGGTGGTTATCTCAAGTGTTGTCCCAAAAATGATGTTTGCTTTAGAGTTGCTAAGTAAAAAATATTTCAAAAAAGAACCAATTATAGTTTCTGCTGGCATTAAAACAGGAATAAAAGTTCCAGCACCTTACAGCAGTAAGCTAGGAGCAGATAGGGTTGTTGATATAGTTGGAGCAAAGGTTGGCGGGTATTTACCAGCTATTATTGTTGATCTTGGAACGGCAACAACATTTGATTGTGTTGATGGTGAGATGAATTATCGTGGAGGAATAATATGTCCTGGGATGAACATAAGTGCAGAAGCTCTATACTCGAAAGCTGCAAAGCTACCTCGTATAGAATTAGAGGCAGTGTCTACATCGTTAGGAATGGATACAACGAGTCAAATGCAGGCAGGCTTTTTCTACGGGTTTTTAGGGCAATTTGAAAATATCATAACTCACTTAAAAAAAGATTTAGGTGGGGATTATAAAGTTATCTTAACAGGTGGTTTGTCGAAGTTTATTGCGAAATATAGCTCATCGGTTGATATTGTAGATGAAGAGTTAACGCTAAAAGGAATAATAGAACTTTACAAGATGAATAAAGGAAAGTAAGAAAAATAATAAATGTATTATCGGAATAAAGAAAGGCTACGAATAATTTCGTGCCTTTTTTTCATCGTAAAAGTGATAGTTTATGATATAATTAGTATTGATTAATAAAAATTCAGGAGAAAAATGATGGCTAGTAAGAGAGAAAATAACGAAGGTCTTCAACGTGCAGAATTACATAGGAAGATTTGGTCAATAGCAGATAATGTTCGAGGAGCAGTAGATGGCTGGGATTTTAAACAATATATACTAGGGATTTTATTTTATAGATTTATCTCTGAAAATATGAGAGATTACTTTAACAAAGCTGAGTATGAAGCAGGAGATGTTGAGTTTAATTATGCTGATATAAGTGATGAAGAAGCTTTGAAATATTTTAAGGCGGGAACAGTAGAGGAAAAAGGATTTTTTATTTTACCAAGTCAACTTTTTGAGAATGTTGTAAAAACAGCAAATGAGCAGGATGATCTTAATGTTCAACTTGATAATATTTTTAAAGAAATAGAAGGTAGTGCAGTAGGTCATGGTTCAGAAGAAGATATAAGAGGCCTATTTAGGGATGTAGACCTTACAAGTGACCGTTTAGGAGAAACAGTTCAAGAAAAAAATACAAAGTTAACTAATATTTTAGTAGGGATTAGCGAACTTAATTTTGGGAATTTTGAAGATAACCATATTGATGCCTTTGGGGATGCTTACGAATATTTGATCTCTAATTATGCCTCTAATGCAGGAAAGTCTGGTGGAGAGTTTTTTACACCGCAAACAGTATCGCGTCTTCTTGCACGTATAGTAGTAGATGGGAAAACTGAAATTAATAAGGTATATGATCCAACATGTGGTAGTGGGAGCTTACTTTTACAAATGCGTAAGTTTGAAGGTGTTGAAATAGAAGATGGTTATTTTGGTCAAGAGATTAATATGACTAACTATAACCTTGCTCGTATGAATATGTTCCTACATAACGTTAATTACGCTGATTTTTCTATTAAGCGAGGGGATACACTTTTAAATCCACAACATACCGATGAAAAGCCATTTGATGCAATAGTTTCTAATCCACCATATTCTATTAAGTGGATAGGTGATGGAGATCCAACTCTTATTAATGATGAGCGATTCGCTCCAGCTGGGAAATTAGCACCGAAATCTTATGCTGATTTTGCGTTTATTATGCACTCATTAAGCTATTTATCAAGTAAAGGGCGCGCAGCTATAGTATGTTTTCCAGGAATTTTTTATCGAAAAGGTGCCGAAAGAATTATTCGAAAATATCTTGTAGATAATAACTTTGTTGACTGTGTTATTCAACTTCCGGATAATTTATTTTTTGGTACTTCAATCGCAACGTGTATTTTAGTTCTTGCTAAGAATAAAACAGAAAACAAAGTGTTATTTATTGATGCGACAAAAGAGTTTAAAAAAGAAACAAATAATAACATATTAGAAGAAAAAAATATTGAAAATATTATGGGAGAATTTCGCAGTAGAGCAGATAAAGAATATTTCTCAAGATATGTGGAGACAAAAGAAATTGTTGAAAATGACTATAACTTGTCAGTATCAACTTATGTAGAAAAAGAAGATACAAGAGAAAAAATAGATATTAAAGTATTAAATAAAGAAATCGCAGAAACTGTGAGAAAAATAGATGAACTTCGTGCCTCAATAGATGAGATAGTTAGGGAGCTTGAAAGTAATGAGTAATAAAATAATTATTTATAATACAGAAGATGGAAAAGCAAAAATTAACCTTAGATTAGAAGATGGAACAGTATGGCTTAATCAACTCCAAATCGCCGAACTTTTTCAAACGACAAAACAGAATATAAGCAAGCACATAAAAGCTATATTAGAAGATGGTGAATTGGAAGAAAAAATGGTTGTAAACTATCAGTTGACAACCACTAAACATGGTGCTATTAAAGGGAAAGTTCAAAGTAGAGAAGTAGCTTTTTACAATCTCGACATGATTCTTGCTATTGGATACCGAGTACGTTCACCACGCGGAGTTCAGTTTAGAAAATATGCCTCTACAGTACTAAAAGAATATCTAATTAAAGGGTTTGCAATGGATGATAATCGTCTTAAAAACTTTGGTGGAGGTAATTACTTCAAAGAACTTTTAGAACGTATTCGTGATATTCGTTCTAGTGAGAAAGTATTTTATCGACAAGTGCTAGAATTATTTTCAACATCAATAGACTATGATAAAAATAGTAAAGAAGCGAAGAAGTTCTTTGCAACTGTTCAAAACAAAATGCATTATGCAATACACAATCAAACAGCTAGTGAGTTAATATATGATAGAGTTGATGGTAATAAGGAATTTATGGGATTAACAACTTTTAAAGGAAACTTACCAACACTAACTGAAGCTAAAACAGCAAAAAATTATTTGAGTGAAAAAGAATTACGTGGCTTAAATCAGCTTGTATCGGGATATTTAGATTTTGCAGAAAGACAAGCAGAACGAGAAAAAACTATGACAATGGCTGATTGGATAAAACACGTAGATAATATATTACAGGCAACAGGTGAGAATGTATTAGAAAATGCAGGCAAAGTGTCACGTAAACAAATGGAGAAAAAAGTAGATGAAGAATACAAAAAGTATTCAGATCAGACTCTAACTTCAGTAGAGAAAGATTATCTGGAAGAAATAAAAAATATAGAGAAAATAGCGAAGAAGGAAGGGAAGTAAGTGACTAATATATTAGAATTGCTAAAAAATGAAAAAGTAGAATGGAAGAAGTTAGGGGAAGTATGTGAAAATAAATTTTGGATGATGCCTGCTACGCCGAAATTTATAAGTCAGCAAGGCATCCCCTATATTACAGGAAAGAATATAAAACAGGGTAAAATAGATTATAGTAATGTGAAATATATTACTGAAGAGGATTTTAATCAAATTTCCAAAAATAGAGAATTGAGGATAGATGATGTATTAATAAGTATGATAGGAACTATAGGTGAAATAGGGATTATTAAGGAGAGTATTAGATTTTATGGTCAAAATTTGTATGTATTAAGACTAGACAAGAATCAAATTATGAATAAGTATTTTTACTATTATTTTTCTCAAGATATGGTCAAGAACTCGTTAATTTTCCAAAAAAATAATTCTAGTCAAGGTTACATAAGAGCAGGACAGTTAGAAAGTCTTGAAATTCCAATTCCATCATTAGAAATTCAAGAAAAAATAGTAGAAATACTTGATAAATTCACAAACTATGTTACAGAACTTCAATCAGAACTTCAATCACGTATCAAACAATATACTTATTATAGAGATAAGTTGTTAAGTGAAGAATACTTAAATAAAATAACTAAAGAAATGGAAGAAGATAGAAGGTTAAAGATTGTTACTTTAGGTGAAATTGGTGAATTTACCAGGGGAAATGGATTACAGAAAAAAGATTTTAAAGATAAGGGAAATCCAGTTATCCATTATGGACAAATTTATACTAAGTATGGATTTGCAGCTGAGAGAGTTTTAGCTTATACAAGTGATGAAATTTTTTCTAAATTAAGAAAAGCACAGAAAAATGATATTTTAATAGCAACTACATCTGAAAATATAGAGGATGTTGGTAAAAGTGTTGTTTGGTTAGGTGATGGAGAAATAGGATTTTCAGGAGATATGTATAGTTATAGTACTCAACAAAATTCAAAATATATAGCATATTGTTTTCAGACAAATGATTTTCAAAGGCAAAAGAAAAAAAAGGCAACAGGAACAAAGATGATTAGAATTCACGCTAATGATATGGAAAAGTTTGAAATTCCACTTCCCCCTATTTCACTTCAGAATAAAATAGTGAAAGTGTTGGATAAGTTCCAAGTATTGCTTGCAGATACAAGAGGTTTGTTGCCTGAAGAAATTGAGAAGCGACAAAAACAATATGAATATTACCGAGAAAAACTCTTGACATTTGACATAGAATGTAGTAGCACGCACGCACATAATCATAATATCTAATACTTATTATGAAAGTTTACAAGAAGTAGCAAAAATTGTTGATGTAGATATTGAAGATAAGGTAGAGCATAAGTATTTAGAAGAAATATGTGAGATTATTTCTGGAGGAGATGTTCCTAAATTAAACATATCACAAAGAAAAGAAGATATATACAATATTCCAATTATTAGTAACGGTATAGGAGAAAGGTCGATTTATGGATGGACTAATATAGAAAAGATTAACAGACCAAGTGTAACGATTTCAGCAAGGGGAACTATTGGATGGGTAAATTTGATACTTGAACCATTTTATCCAATAGTGAGATTATTGGTGTTAACTCCTAAAACACAGGTTAACATTACATACATATATTATTTAATGAAAAATAAGGAAAATTCCTATATTCTACCTGAAACAGGAATTCCACAATTAACGAAACCAATGATAAAAAATATTATGCTATTGATCCCCCCTCTGCACGTTCAACAACATGTGGTAAATGTTCTTGATAAGTTTGATACTTTAGCAAATGATATTAAAGAGGGATTACCTAAAGAAATTGAACACCGCCAGAAACAATATGAATACTGGAGAGAGCAATTATTAAGTTTTAATTTATAGTAAGGGAGAAATAACTAGTATGAGTAGTAAAACTTTTGATAATATAGAGGAATTAGCTAAAAACATAGTAGATAGTGATAGAGAGATATTTCTATATTATGCTTTTAATGGTATGGGCAAAACAAGACTATCTATGGAGCTAAGAAGATTAGTAGAAAAAGACAGCGACATTGAGTATCCCAAGATATTATATTATAACGCCTTTATAGAGGATTTGTTTATTTGGGATAATAGTGATATAGATAGTAGTGTATTAAAAATTGATAAAAGTTCGGAGTTTTTCAGTTTATTAAAAGATTTAGGACAAGACGCTAATATAATTAGAAAATTCCAAGAATTTACTTTATCTAAACTAGAACCTGCATTTAACATGAAAACAGGAGAAATTACTTTTAGAATTCCTAAAGGTAATGAAGTTATTGACAATATAAAGATATCTAGAGGTGAAGAAAGTATATTTATTTGGTCAATATTTTTAGTAATGTTAGAAACAATATTATCAGATTTAAGTATAGAAAATTTTGATGAAAGGGTAATACAACTTTATGAGAATTTGGAGTATATATTTATAGATGATCCTATGTCTTCATTAGATGATAATAATATAATAGAAGTAGCAATTTCTTTGAAAGAATTAGTAAAAAAAGCGCGGTCTCTTAATGTGAAATTTATAATTACTACCCATCATGCGTTATTTTATAATGTACTATACAATGAGATAGATGGATTTTTAAGGAGACCAGAAAAACAAAAATTAGAAAGTTGTATTATTAAAAGAGAAAGAAAGAGGTATATTAAAGAAACAAAGAGAGATACTAATTTTGGATATCATCATTTTATAAAATATGAGATGAAAAGAGCTATTTCAGAAAATAAAATAGAAAGATATCATTTTACGTTATTTAGAAATTTGTTAGAGAAAACAGCAACTTATTTAGGTTATAGGTTCTGGGGAGATCTAATTACAGAAGAGGATTTAACAGAAGAAGAGAGACAAGCGTATATAAGGAGAATAAATTTATATTCTCATAATAAAGTTTCTGACTTAGAGAATACAGAACTAAAAGAACATGAAAAAACAATGTTAAAAAGATTATTTGAAAATTTCATAAAGGATTATAGATGGAAGGAGTAGTTTCATGTCAGAAGAAAAATTAAAGTACAATACTTTGCCTATCGCAGAGATGACAGGTGGAATAGTTTTGGCTAATTTTGAAAAAACTGAGAGAAGAGTAGAAGAATATCAAACAGAAGCCCAGTTAGAAGAAAATATGATAAATAATCTAGTCGCACAAGGGTATGAAAGACTTGATATTACCACTATGGATGATTTGTATGAAAATCTTAGGGTACAAATAGAAAAACTAAATGATGTGAAATTTAGCGATAGTGAGTGGAAGAGATTTTTGTTAGAGTATTTAGATACACCTAATGATGGGATAGTGGAAAAAACTCGAAAGATTCAAGAAAATTATATTTATGATTTTATATTTGATAATGGTAGATTAAGAAATATAAAAATTATAGATAAAAAAAATATTTACAATAATTATCTTCAAGTAGTAAATCAAATAAGCGTAGCCAAAAATAGATACGATGTTAGTATTTTGGTTAATGGATTGCCACTGGTTCATATAGAACTTAAAAAGCGTGGCGTTAATATAAGAGAAGCTTTTGGTCAGATTCAACGATACGAAGATGAGAGTTTCAATATTGATAATTCGTTGTATAAATTTGTTCAGATTTTCGCTATTTCGAATGGAACTTATACGAGATATTTTGCCAATACTACTGAACGTGATAAA
>CAURKK010000056.1:0-9081 GCA_963525505.1 uncultured Gemella sp. | reverse complement strand
CGTGAAACAGGATATGAAGAAATTAAAGAAATTCGTGAAAAAACAGATGTAGAGATCGAGATGTTTGTTCACGGTGCAATGTGTATAGCGTATTCTGGACGTTGTACATTAAGTAACTACATGACAGCTCGTGATAGTAACCGTGGAGGTTGCTGTCAGTCATGTCGTTGGAATTATGACCTTTATGAGGAAGGAACTGATGAAGATACTAAGTTATTCGATGAAGGTTCAAATCCTTATGCAATGAGTCCTAAAGATTTAACTTTAATTGAAGCAGTACCAGAGATTATTGAATTAGGTATTGATTCATTAAAAGTTGAAGGTCGTATGAAATCTATTCACTATGTAGCAACTGTTGCAAGTGTGTATAGAAAACTAATTGATGATTATTGTGCAGATCCAGATAACTTTGAGATGACGCCTGAATATAAATTAGAATTATATAAATGTGCTAACCGTGATACTGCGATGTCATTCTTCTATGAGATTCCTAAGTATTCTGAGCAAATGTTTGGAAACGAAGGTGGTAAGAAAACAAATTATGACTTCGTTGGGCAAGTTCTTCACTATGATGAAGAAACTCAAATTGCAACAATTCAACAACGTAACTTCTTTAAAACAGGTCAAGAAGTTGAATTCTTTGGCCCAGAGATTGATACATTTAGACAAGTTATCGGTGAAATTTACGATGAAGATGGTGAATTACTAGATGCAGCAAGACACCCACTTCAAATTATTAGAACAAAATTAGACTCTAGAGTATTTAAAAGCAATATGATGCGAAAGGAAATGGGACGCTAATGACTACAAAACAACCAAAAATTATCGGTATTGTTGGAGGAAGCGGTAGTGGTAAAACTACTGTTACTAAAAGAATTATAGACGAGTTAACTCAAGATAAAGTGGCTTTAATCGAGCAGGATTATTACTACAAAGATCAAAGTCATATGACAATGGATGAAAGAGTTAAAACAAACTATGATCACCCTAGTGCATTTGATAACGAGTTACTTTACAACCATTTATTAGAGTTAATCGAAGGGAAGGCTGTTGAATTACCAGTCTATGATTACGTAAATCACACTAGAAGTAGTGAACAGAAACACCAAGAACCTAAAGATGTAATTATAATCGAAGGTATGTTTGGTCTTTATTCAGAGAAACTACGTGAATTAATGGATATTAAGATTTTCGTTGATACTCCGAGTGATCTTCGCATTTTAAGAAGATTATTACGTGATATTAATGAACGTGGAAGAACTGTAGAATCAGTAATTAATCAATATTTAGTGTCTGTTAGACCGATGCATGAAAAGTATATTAAACCAACTAAACAATATGCTGATATTATTGTTCCTGATGGTGGATATAATGACATTGCGATTGATATTTTAATAACAAAAATCAAATCGCTACTAGCAAAATAATAAAAAAAAAGATATAATATAGAGTAGACTAAAAAAAGGAGTATTACCATGGCTTTAGAAGAAAAATTAGAATATCAAATGACCCAAGAAGGTTATGACAAACTTGTTGAAGAATTAGAACACTATAAAAAAGTAAAACGTCCAGAAGTAATTGAAAAAATTAAAATCGCACGTAGCTTCGGGGACTTATCTGAGAACTCTGAGTACGATGCAGCAAAAGATGAACAAGGATTCATCGAGCAAAGAATTTTAGAAATGGAACAAATGATTCGTTATGCTGTTATTATCGAATTAGATGAAAAATCAACTACAATTCGTTTAGGTAACAAAGTAACTTATCAAGAACTACCAGATGGTTTAACAGAAACTTATAAAATCGTAGGTAGTGCTGAGGCTAATCCATTTGAATACAAAATTTCAAATGAATCTCCAGTAGCTCAAGCCTTATTAGGAAAAGAAGTTGGAGATGTAGCAAAAGTTTCATTACCAACAGGTCCAGAAGATTCAATGGATATTAAAATTCTAGCGGTAGAATAGTATCATGATAGCATTAATCGGTGCAATGCCAGAAGAAGTGGCTATAATAAAAGAAAAGATAGAAAATTTACAAGAAAAGAAAATAGCGCATGTAACATTTTATGAAGGTAAATATGAAGGACGTGATATTGTCCTTATGTTAAGTTTACCAGGTAAGGTGAATGCTGCTATTGCTACAACTCTATTAATAGATCACTATAAACCAGAATATGTGATTAATATAGGTACATGTGGTGCCTTACAAGGTGATATGGAAATTGGGGACATGATCGTTGCTACAGAAGTAAGATATTTTGATGTTGATGCAACAGAGTTTGGCTATGAAATTGGTCAAGTACCACAAATGCCAGCAGCATATAAGAGTGATGAAGAATTACAGAAATTAGCTTCAGAGATAAGCTTACCAGATCATAATATCCACTTTGGGTTAGTGGGTACATCCGATTCTTTTATTTCTAATAAAGAGTTGAAAAAAGGAATATTGAAAAACTTTCCTAATATGCAAGTAGTTGAGATGGAAGCAGCAGCGATTGCTCAAACTTGTTACCAATTTGGAACAAAATTTATAGTTTGCCGTAGTGTAAGTGATAAAGCAGAAGAAGGAACTCGAGTTACTTTTGATGAATTCTTACAAATAGCTGCAGTAAACTCATCTATATTAACTACAGAACTAATTAAAAAACTTTAAAATTAATTATAAATCAGCAAAGGAGAGCAAAAGCTTTTCTTTGCTGTAATATTTATGTGAAGTAGGAGAGAAAGTATGATAACTATATTATCGAAATTATTTTTAGCACTCACATCTGAAAAACTTCCGCGATATACTTTGAAATCAATAAAAAGTGGTGGCTATACAAAAGAAGAACTAGATATAATCTGTAAAATTGTAAAAGATGATTATACAAGATATAAAAAGGGTTTTAAAGTTTCAGTAGTAATGGTATTTTTTATTGTTCCACTCATATTATGTCTTGGATTCTATCAAGGAGCCTATAGAGCGTTTTTAATTGAGATGTTAATTTTGTATATTGTAATATTTATATTGATGTTTATTTTGATTTATGTACAAAAAGTCAATAAAATTAGAAAAACATTTTTAAAAGCAGTTAAAAAAGGTTATCCAGAATTATATAATGAATATGAAGATAAGTTATATGAATATGTAGATTAGAAAATATTATAGTCATAATTTTATGTAATTAATTGTATTGAAAAAAAAGTTATAAAATGTTAATATAAAGTAGATAAATATTATTTAAGGAAAAGAAAAATGAAAAATATTACTGAAAGAAGATCCTTTAATTATTTGAAGAATTTAGTTCAGATAAGCTTAGGACTATTGATATTTTATTTAATTTTTTCCTATTTTAAAAAAGAGATAGTTAGTTTAGATTTTAAAAAAATACATCATCTTACCTTAACTATAGGAGAGGTGAAATTTTTAGTAGTTTTATTATTCGGTTTATTTGGTATAAGCATTTTATGCTTATATGATTATTTTGTCCTAAAAGCCATTAATTTAACAAAAAATATGTCTTCATTCCGTATTTTTAAAATTAGTTTTATGACTAACACATTAAATATGGTTCTAGGTTTTGGTGGTTTTATAGGCGCTGGACTTAGATATTATATGTATAAACCATATACAAAGAATGGAAAAACTTTAGTTACCGCAATAGGGATGATTCTTATTTCTATGCTTTCTGGAATCAGTCTATTGTCGATTTTTGTGGTGCTAAATGTTTTTCCGGGACAAGCGTTATATGCTGATAATAAAATATTTTATTATTCATTAATACTGATGTCGTTGTTTTTGCCGTTATATCTATTTTTCAATTTAAGAAAACCGAGAATTAGAACAGATAGGTATTTAAGTGTTAAATTGACAGTAATTTCTTTTTTAGAATGGGTGTTTGCAGCTCTTATTATCCTTATGATTCTTTATTTTTATACAGGGGATTTAGTAGCTGATAAGGAATTGCAAATAATGGGAGTTATAATAGTAGCTTCAATTGTAGGATTATTAACAATGATTCCAGGAGGATTAGGGACTTTTGATACATTAGTCCTTATAGGGCTTAAAAATTTGGGGATAAATCCAGAAATAATAGGTGCAACTATTGTAATATATAGATTATCTTATTACATTGTTCCATTTTTTATAGGGTGTTTAATGTTTTTAAGTGAAGGGATAAGAATGATAAAAGTTAAAATAAAGAGAGGAGAAAAGTTATGATTACGATGATAATTTATGCGATTATTGCTTACCTTATAGGAAATGTAATGGGTGGAAAATTATTAGAGAAGATTTATAAAGAAGAATTTACTAATAAAGGCTCAGGGAATGTTGGAGCAAGAAATGCAGGACGTGTTTTAGGTCCGAGATCATTTTTATTTGTTTTAGCTGTAGATTTTTTCAAAGGATTTTTTGTAGTTATACTATTAAAAATATTAAATGTAGAGCCGAAAATTGTATATATATGCATATTATTGGTGTTATTAGGGCATATAAAACCAATTATCTTTAAGTTTAAAGGTGGGAAAGGGGTTGCTACCTTCTTTGGTTGTTTATCAGCTTTATCTTTGAATCTATTTTTAGTAATGATACTTTGTACACTGGTTATAGCTATTATTGTTAAGAGTGCAACGATTGGATTTTATTCAAGTCTTCCATTTGTAACATATATAAATTACGTTGAAAATCCATCGTTTATAATTTTAGGAATATTTCTATTAGCTGTTTTACTAATAAGTGTAGTAGCTGTGAAAGATATAGAAGAATCATTTAATAAATATTTCAGTACAAAAAAAATAAAGAAATCAGTTCGATAGTGAGCTGATTTCTTTTTTTTTTGTTATTTAGAATTGTTATTTCGTAGTTCTTTTCTTATTAGCAGTGTGCGCTTAATATAAATTATTCCAGTTAATAAAAGAGAAATTACAGAAATTGTATATCCAACAGTATAGTAGTATTCTACCTTGTTAATTTTATAGGTAAAACTGACAAAGGGTGTTGAGTATGCTATTATTACTGAAATAGCGTAAAGAATGCTCTCATATTTTAAAAGATTCAAGATTTTATTAGTTTTTATTACTAACTTATTTTTATCTTGAAAATATCTAATAATACAAGCGTATATACATATCGGAATAGTTAAGTAGAAATAAAAGATATTTTTTGTATAAAAAAATGTTGTTAATAGTGCAATGAAAATAAGTAAAGTGATGATTAAGTATTTGTTATATTTCATATAATTCCCTCCCTTTTTTATATGGAAAGTAGTGTATAAAAAATTATAAAAGTAGAATTTACTAAATTTTAAGTTCCTTTTTTCAATTTTATTATAACATAATAAACGTAAGTAGGAGAATATTATCTTTCGTATTTTTGTATAATTTTCTTCTAAGAGAGATTTTCTTCTATATAATATAGAAAAATATATTGTGAAACTAAAACATTACCTTAACTATAATTAAATTTCAGTTTTAATTATAGTTTAAAGTTGATTTAAGTGGATTTTAGTTTATATCTATATAATATTATTTATCAACTATAATTTTATATTTGATGAGAGATTCAGTAATAGATACTAATATCTTTTAATAGATATAGATAACTGAAGTAAAATACTTGGAAATAGGTAAATAGAAATATATAAACAAGTAAATAAAATAAATTAGGAGACAAATTAAATGAAGAATAAAAAATTACTTATTGGAGCTAGTTTAATAACAATGTTAACAACAGGAGCAATTGGTGCAGTAACACCGATACAAAATGCTTCAGCTCATGATATATCTGCTAATCAGGTTTCTACTCAATATACTGTGACTGATACAACTCAAACAAATAACGAAGGAGAGGTATCTACTACAGTAACTCAATTGAATGCACAAAAAACTACAAATAGTCAAGTATCTTCTTCGAGCAAAGGAGCTGCTATTTATCAAGCAGCATTAAGTCAAGTAGGTGCAATTCAAGATTGTACAATGCTAGTTACAAATGCATTAAAATCTGTAGGAATAAACTATCATGATTGGCCAGCTGGATATATGAGTTTAGGTACAATAGTGCCAGCATCTGAAGCTCAACCCGGTGATTTAATTTATTATGCCAATGGTGGTATGGGATTAGCACACATCGCAGTTTATGCAGGTAATGGACAAGCTATCCATGGGGGATGGCTTGGTAATCAAACTGTAGTTAATTCGGCAGACATAGGTAGTGGAGCGGTTTATATCCGTGTTAAATAAATAGATGATATATAAAAAAACGTCTTGTAATCTAAAGACGTTTTTTTAATTACGATTAGAAGATTACTAAAAGAGATTTATAGTATTTTTTGATGGCCCCCCTTTTTATATAATCTCATCACATTGAAACTAAATTGTTAACTTATATATAATTAAATTTGAATTTTAATTATAATTTAAAGTTGATTTAAGTGGTTTTAAAGTAAGGGATATATAATATATTTATCAAATAAATAATTTGAAATAAAAAGTAGGAGATGATTTATATGTCGATTAAGAAAATAGCAAAATTACTAGCGGATAAGAAAGTTAGAAAAATAGCACGGGTGATAATAAGTCATCCCAAATTCAAGAAAATATTGAAGAGTATATAGAAATAATATAGAGAATAGAACATAACAATTTTGGAGGTAATTAAAATGAAGAATAAAACATTACTTATATCAACAGCTTTAGTTACATTATTAACAACAGGAACTTTCGGAACTTTAGCCTCGACACAAAATATATATGCTAGTGAAAGTAGTTCTGCTCAGATAGTAACTAAGGATATACAAGGACAACAGCCACCAGCGAAGCCAGGTTCAGGAGGTTTCGGAGGTAGTGGTACAATAAATCAAGGAACTTCAGCAAATACAATAGATTCAGATGAAAATAAGAAAGATGAAACTTATACATCAACAGGTGATGATGAAAATGCATTACGTATCAAAGGCGCAAAAGTAAGTCTAGAGGATATCGAGGTAAATAAGACAGGGGGCTCTACATCAAACACAGAAGATGGCGATTTCTATGGTATGAATGCAGGGCTGTTGGCTACAGATAAAGCAACTGTTAATATAAAAAATGCTAAGGTGAAAACAACAGCACAAAATGGTAATGGAGTTTTTAGTTATGGAGAGGGTACAACTGTAAACATTAGTGACTCTGAAATTTACACAACTAATGATAACTCAGGTGGGATTCAAACTACAGGCGGAGCAACAATGAATGCTAATAACTTAAATGTGAAAACCGAGGGTAACTCGTCAGCTGCTATACGTTCAGATAGAGGTGGAGGTAAGGTAAATGTTGATGGAGGAGAATATGTTTCAAAAGGTTATAATTCTCCAGCGGTATACTCTACAGCAGATATAACTGTTAAAAATGCAAATCTTAAAGCAGAAAATTCAGAGGCATTGGTAATAGAAGGGCAAAACTCTATTACATTAGAGAATACGAAAGTAGAAGGTAATATGAGTGATGATAAAGGTAGTAGCTCTGATACTAATGTGCATAATGTGATGATATACCAATCAATGTCGGGAGATGCTGAAGTAGGTAAATCGGTGTTTAATATGAAAGAAGGAATATTGACTAATAATAATGGTGATTTAATTTATGTTACTAATACAACAAGTGAAATAACATTAGAGAATGTTAAAATAGAAAATAATGATCAAGATGGTAGATTGTTAGCAGTATTAGGAAATGATGCTTCTCATGGATGGGGGACAGCAGGTTCTAATGGAGGAAATGTAACTCTTAAAGCGAAAGACCAAAAATTAGATGGGAAAATTGAAGTAGATACTATTTCTACATTAAATTTAACATTATCGGGTTCAACGGTATTTAATGGAACTGTTAATATAGTGGATAATTTAGAAAATGGTGAATCAGTTGAAAATAATGCTGAAGTTACCGTTGAAGAATATGCAGTATGGAATTTAACAGGAGATGTGAAAATTTCAAAATTAAACAATAAAGGAAAAATAAATTTCAATGGTTATAAAATTACACTAACTGATGGTACAGTTATTAGTGAGTAAGATTTTTAGATAGAGATATGATAGGTAGAGTGCAATATAGCGTATCTACCTATTTATTCTTTTAATTTTTAAATCGCCGACATTACGATTTAGAAAGATGTAAATCGTAATAATTACTTAAGACGAGAATCTATTGACTTGTTATATAAAACATAATAAAATTTAACTATAGAATAATTAATTAAATAATACGGAGGCGATTAATATGAGCAAATGTGAATGTGAACACCACTGTCACTGTCATGATGCAGTAGAAGATTGTAAATGTGGAAACTGTGTTGAAGGAACATGCGAATGTAAAGAAGGTTGTGCTTGTGGATGCCACAATGCAAAAGAAGATTGCGAATGTGGAAACTGCAAAACAGGAGAATGTCATTGCGATAAGCATGCTGCATAATAAAAAAAGGAATCTGGTATTTTTACCGGATTTCTTTTTTATTAGAGTGGTATATTATTAGTTGATATTTTAAAGTATAGTTAATAGCGTAATTGAGCGTAACAATATTATTGCACTAAAGTAATTAGAATATTTTATCACCTGGGTATTGTCTCAAAAATTTTAATGATATGGATACATTAGTGTAATAAAAATAGTCAACTAAGAAATAGATAGGTTTACATAAAAACTAAAGGATAGTAGATTAACTTCAATTTTCTTTTACGGTAAATTATATAAATGAAGATAGAAAACGCTTTATATTTACTTTAGTATATATAGAGATTAATCTTAATAATTGATATATATTATCAAAAAGGATATTAAAATTATCCTTAATATTGAAATTATTATTCTGTATCTATAAAATATATCTTAAAGTTTATATAGTTTAAATAATGAAAACTATTGCAAAATACCGTGAAAATGAAGATGAGAGATAACTGTTTAAGTATAGAGAGGGAATATAATGAAACAATAGATGTAATTATTACTGAGATAAATATTGTTATTTAATTGAAGCCGGAAATTTGACTTTTATTTTGAAACATTGTATATTATTATAGTAATATATGATTAAAACATAATTTATACACATTTAATAAATATATATACAAAC
>CAURKK010000055.1:0-9180 GCA_963525505.1 uncultured Gemella sp. | reverse complement strand
GCAGTCATTACAACTACTACGCTATCCTAAGTCTAACTTTTTGGGGTCAGATCATATTTCAATTGGTACTTTTTTAACTGATGAAAGTTTTGCTTTAGGAATGAATAAACAAAACTATACAAATGGAAAGTTATCTTATGAATGGTTTAATACAGCAAATCTCATATCCTATTTTACTTGGGTTGCTTCGTCCGTTGTAGGAGCCTTATTAGGTGGTATAGTTAAAAATCCTTACTCGTTAGGATTGGATTTTGCACTAGTAGCGATGTTTATAGGATTACTTTACTTGCAAATTATATCGGATTTTACAATTAATAAAAAGGTGCAAATATTAACAATTACTACTGTTTTATTTTTAGTTTATTTTGGTATGATTATTTTACCAAGTAATATATTAATCATAGTAGTAACGTTATTAGGATGTGCGATAGGAGTTGTGTTAAAAAATGTTATCTATTAATTATATTTTATTAACTATATTAGGTTGTGCAATTGTAACATGGCTCTCAAGGATTGTTCCTTTTGTATTATTAAAAAAATTTGATATGCCCAAACCACTAGTGGAGTATTTAAGTTTTGTACCAATTGTTATTATGTCTGCACTATGGTTTAATAGTTTATTTATTCAAAGAATTGGAGAGTTACCTGAAATCAATTATGAAAATTTACTCGCATCACTACCTACAGTAGTTAGTGCAATAATTTCAAAGAGTTTATTAGTTATTGTTATGATTGGAATATTATCTTTAGCGATAATAAGATACGTGTTTTAGTAATTAATAAAATAGATTTTTTTATTGACAAAAAATCAAGAATTTTGAAAAAATAATGATGAATTAATTTATAACTTAAATATACATGTTTATAGTTTAAATTTTTTTCGATTTATGGTATGATAAAAAGATAATAAAACATAACAGAAGGATATGAAAAATGGAGAAAGGATTACTAATAGTTCTTTCAGGACCTTCAGGAGTTGGTAAAGGTACTGTTAGAAAAAGAATTTTTGAAAGTAATGATGTTGACTTCGAATATTCAATTTCAATGACATCAAGAGGTATGAGACCTGGTGAAGTAGACGGGGTTGATTATTTCTTTAAAACAAAAGAAGAATTTGAAAATTTAATTCAGCAAGGTGAATTATTAGAATATGCACAATACGTTGACAATTACTATGGAACTCCCGTTAAATACGTTAGGGAGACGATGGATAAAGGTAAAGATATATTTTTAGAAATTGAAGTACAAGGTGCTGGTCAAGTAAAAAGTAAAATTCCCGATGCTCTATTTATATTTTTAGCACCACCGAGTATTGCTGACTTAAAAGATAGATTAAAAGGTCGTGGAACTGAAAGTGATGAAGTAATTGAATCGCGTGTAGTAAAAGCTAAGAAAGAAATTAATATGATGCATTTATATGATTATGTTGTCGAAAATGATGAAGTAGATAAAGCGGTAGAACGTATAAAAGCTATTATACTTAGTGAACATTTAAAACGTGAACGTATTGAAATGAAGTATAGAAGAGCATTATTAGAATTAGAAGAAATGTAGGAGAAAAAGATGTTATATCCAAAATTAGATGTATTAAAATCAAAAGTAAATTCAAAATATATGTTAGTATCATTAGCAAGTAAAAGAGCAAGAGAACTATTTGCTAATCCTGAAACAGCAAAACTAGAAGAATATGTTTCTCATAAGGAAGTGGGAAAAGCACTAGAAGAAATTGCAGAAGGTAAAATTTCAGTTTTAGAAAAATAATAGTTTACAAAAATATTATTTTAGTGTAAAGTAATATAAGTATTTTTCTTTGAGTGATCGCGGTGTATTTCGCTGAGGAAAGTCCATACTCACACAAGCTGAGATGCTTGTAGTGTTCAATGCTAAACGAAAAAATAAGTTTAGGCACTATTAGGTGACGGCAGAAAGTATAACCTAAGTACATGTATATGGTTATATATCTTGAAAGTGCCACAGTGACGAAGTTCTTATAGAAATGTAAGAAGTGGAACGCGGTAAACCCCTTGAGTGAGCAATTCAAATTTTGGTAGAAGCACTTATTCCGCAGAATTGAATGTAGGAATAGGAAATATGTATATATTTAGACAGATGATCACAGCTATTTTTACGAGAGTAGACTAGTCTCGATTGAGTAAGATAGATACAGAATATGGCTTATGATAAGAAAAACAACTAGTTCTAGGGGCTCTTAGGAGCCTCTTTTTTAAGGAGGAAGAGATGAATTTTAATTTAGTAGCAACGACCCCAATGGGAATTGAAGCAATAGTAGCTAAAGAAGTACAAGAGTTAGGTTATGAAACAAAAGTAGAAAATGGTAGAGTATATTATTCTGGAGATAAAAGAGCGATAGTTCGTTCTAACTTATGGTTAAGATGTGCAGATAGGGTTAAAATCGTTGTCGCACAATTTCCTGCATATACTTTCGAAGAATTATTTGAAAAAACAAAAGAAATTGAATGGGATAAATATCTGCCAGTAGATGCAAAATTCCCTGTAGACGGACGTAGTCATAAATCAACTTTATTCAGTGTTTCAGACTGTCAATCAATTGTAAAAAAAGCAATTGTAGAAAAAATGAAGAAAAGTTATGGAATTACAGGTTGGTTAACAGAAACAGGAGATAGATATAGATTAGAAATCATCATGTTAAATGATATTGCTACTATTTTATTAGATACTTCTGGAGATGGTCTTCATAAGCGTGGATATCGTGCTAAACAAGGGACGGCCCCATTAAAAGAAACATTAGCCGCAGCAATGGTTAAATTAACTAACTGGAAAGGTGAGACACCTTTATATGATTTATTCTGTGGTTCAGGAACACTATTAATAGAAGCGGCTATGGCAGCACAAAATATGGCACCTGGAATAAATAGGAATTTTGATTTTGAAAAATGGCCATGGATGCCAAAAAGTCTTGTAGATGAAGAAAGAAATAAAGCTGAAGACTTAATTGATTATGAAAAAGAATTAGAATTATATGGATCAGATATAGATCCAAAAATGATTGCAACTGCAGAAAATAACGCTGAAGAAATCGGACTTGCAGGAGTAATTAAGTTTAAACAAATGTCAGTTTTTGATTTTGTAGCAAAAAAAGAAACAGGTTGTGTAATTGCCAATCCACCATATGGAGAGCGTCTAGGTGAGAAAAAAGAAGTAGAGGCGATGTATAAATTCTTAGGAACTGAATTAAAAAATAAAAAACATTGGTCACTTTATTTACTAACTTCTCATAAAATGTTTGAACATTTATATGGGAAAAAAGCAACAAAAAGAAGAAAACTTTTCAATGGTTCCATTGAATGTACCTATTATCAATACTGGGGAGAAAAATTAAAATAACATTTGACAATTATAAAAATATATCATAAAATAAGGATGTAAGTAGAGTTATATACAAAAGAAAAGAGGTTGAGTCTATGCATTTAACAAAAAGTACTGAACAAGCAATCTGTATAATGGTAATGTTATACCTTCAAGATAGACATGTTTTCTTGAATTCCAAAGAAATCAGCCAGCGTCTAAATATTTCTCCAACATATCTGAAAAAAATTATGAGAAAATTGGTTGTCAATGACTTAGTAAAGGCTAATACAGGAATTGGCGGAGGATATAAATATAAATCTAATAAGAAAGTTACTTTATATGATATATATGTTGCGCTAAATGATGAAGTAGAAATTTTTGCACTAAAAACAGATTATGTTTCAAAAATTTTTGAAGGAGCTTTAGCAGTAGATAAAAGATATAGCAAATATTTGAAAAAAGTTAATACTGTTAATAAAGCTATAAAATCTTCGTTAGAGGATATTACAATAGAAAATTTAGTCGAAGATATTTTAGAAGAAAATGCTAAAATTAGATTAGATTGGAATAATTGGGAAGATGAATTTGAAAGGGTAAACGTCTTCTTTAAAGGATAAATATAAAAATCGATTATGAAAATTTTCATAATCGATTTTTATATTTAGTTTAAAGAGCTTTAGCAAAGTCCTCGATGAATTTTTCAATATTTTCAAAGTCTTCATCAGTATCTGCTTCGATTTCAATTTTTAGATTATCTGTAGGATTAGTTGCACCTGTTTTTGCAATTTGTTCATTAAACTGATCAACGCAAACACAGTATTCATCATAAATTGTGTCTCCTGTACCGATAACACCATATACTTTACCTTCATAGTTTTTATCAGCTAAAGCTTCGAAGAATTCTTCCATTTCCTCAGGTAATTCTCCTTCACCATATGTGTAAGTAGCAACGATAAATGCATCAGCATCGTCAAGGAAATCGAAATCTTCCATATCTTCAATGAATAGTTTTTCAATCTCTAAACCTTTTTCTTCTTCGAATTTTTCTATCATTAAATCAGATAACATTTCTGTATTACCTGTTAAGCTTGCGTAAACTAATTTAATATTCAAAAAAATCCCTCCGTTCTATTTGTAAATAATAACTAATCACTATTATAACTTATTAAAAATGTTAAGTAAATAAAAAGATTCAATATAGGAAATTATTTTTGAGCAAAACTATTGAAAAAAGATTACAAGTGTAGTTTAATATATATTATCTTTTTATTATGGAGGTAAAACGTGGATAAAGGTTTAAATCTTTTCCATTCTATCTGTAGATGGAGTAAAATTCAAAACTAAAATTTTACAAAATTAAAGAAGATGAGTGAGAAACTCATTCGGAGGATAGACAATGGAAAACAAATTTACATTTTTTGAGAAATTTATAATGATTTCTACAAGTGAAACTTTATTATTTTTAGTAGTGCTTTTTGGGTTATTTTACTTTATGTATTATTTAGCTAAAAAGAGGATAAGTTCTTCAAAAAGAACTTTGTTGTCTACATTTATAGGTTTAGCTTTAGGAATTGCGATTCAAGCATACTCAGGTTTCAGTGATGAACCTATGAAAATAAAATATGTAGCGGAAATTACTACTTGGTATTCATTATTTGGTAATGGATTCATTGATTTAATCAAGATGTTGATTATTCCGCTAGTATTAGTTTCAATTATTAATGTTATAGTAAATATTAATGCAAATACTGATGTTAAGAAATTAACACGTCTTACACTAATAGTTACTTTAGGAATGGTTGCTATAAGTTCGATTGTGGGATTTGTAGTTTCTGCAGTATTTAAACTTGGAAGTAGTTCAATTGTATTAGGAAGTGGAGAAAGTAAAATTAAGGAAGTAAAAAATGTTGTAACAATTATACGTGAATTAATTCCTTCAAATCCTGTTAAAGCTATGGTGGACTTTAATGTTATTGGAGTCGTAATCTTTGCAATGTTTATAGGGTTAGCTGCAAGATATATTCAAAATAAAGATGAAAATAAAGTAAAAACTTTTATTGATTATATTGCTAGTTTACATGCAATTATTTCTCGAATGACAGTTTTAGTAATTAGATTATTACCATATGCTGTAATTCCATTATTAGCTAATACAATTGCACAAAGAGGATTAAAATCAATTAAAGATGTATTATTATTTATCGGTTTATTATATGTAGCGGTAGCAATTCAATTTGTAATTCAAGGACTATTCTTAGTATTACACGGTGTTTCACCAGTTACATATTTCAAAAAAGCAAGTAAACCATTAGTTTTAGCATTTACATCTCGTTCAAGTGCGGGTACTTTACCTTTAACAATTAGTACATTAACTAAAGAAATGGGAGTTAACCAATCGACTGCTAATTTTGTTGCATCATTCTCATCTACAGCTGGTATGCAAGGATGTGCGGGAATTTATCCAACAATGTTAGTTGTATTCTTAGCTAATGCAAATGGGATTGCAATTGATGCAACATTATTTATAATGACAGTAATCGTAGTAACATTAGGTTCAGTAGGTATTGCTGGAGTACCAGGTACAGCTATTACTGCTGCTTCTGTTTCAGTTAATGGGGTTGGTTTTGGTGCATTGTTCAATCAAATCAATCCAATTTTAGCAGTAGATCCAATTTTAGATATGGGACGTACGTGCTTAAATGTTAGTGGTGGTATGACAAACTCAATCATGGTTGATAAACATTTGGGTTTATTCAGTAAAGATAAATTTAATGAGTTTAATAGAATAACTGAATAGAATAATAAAACGTAGTACGAGTGTACTGCGTTTTTTTATTAAACATATGTATATTATTAGTTTTTTTGTTCTCAATATGATAATATAATAAAGGTAAAAATTTAGTAATATATCAAAATTTTGGTCAAAGCATTATTTTGCAATTACGTTAAAATATATGGAGGTACTATGACTGAATTTTTAAAAGAATATGATGTTATTGTAATAGGTGGAGGACATGCTGGAATTGAAGCTGCACATGCCGCTAGCAGAAAAGGTGTTAAAACTCTAATGATTACAATAAATTTAGATACAATTGGTTTTATGCCATGTAACCCAAGTGTTGGGGGACCAGCAAAGGGAATTGTTGTTAGAGAAGTTGATGCCCTTGGTGGTCTTATGGGACGTGTAGCCGATAAAACAAATATTCAAAGTAAGATGTTGAATACTGCAAAAGGACCAGCGGTACGTGCACTAAGAATGCAATCTGATAAAGTTGAATATCAACTAGAAATGAAGAGAGTTTTAGAGGATACGCCAAACCTAGATATTGAACAAGCGATGGTACGTGAGCTTATTATTGAAGATAATAAAGTAGTTGGTTTAAGAACGATGCTTGGTACAGCCTATAAAGCTAAAACAATTATTATTACAACAGGTACATATTTACGAGGAGAAATTGTAATTGGGGATATTAAATATTCTTCTGGTCCAAATCATCAAATGCCCTCTATTGATTTAGCAAAACAATTAGAAGAATTAGGATTTGATTTAGTTAGATTTAAAACGGGAACACCACCTAGGGTTAATGCAGATAGTGTAGATTTCTCTAAAACAGCAATTCAACCTGGGGACGGAGAGGATCATGCATTTAGTTATGAAACTACAGAATTTGTGAAAGATCAAGTTCCCTGTTGGTTAACTTATACTAATACAAATACGCATGAAATTATTGATAAAAACTTAGGCCGTTCTGCAATGTACTCTGGAGTAATAAAAGGAACAGGTCCAAGATATTGTCCTAGTATTGAAGATAAGTATGTGCGTTTTAATGATAAAGAAAGACATCAACTTTTCTTAGAACCAGAAGGTAGAAATACGAAAGAAATCTATGTACAAGGATTATCAACCTCTTTACCAGATGATGTACAAAGAGACATGGTTAGAAGTATTGCAGGATTAGAAAATGCAGTTATTATGCGTAATGGTTATGCAATTGAGTATGATGCTGTAAATCCAACAACTTTATGGCCAACTTTAGAAACGAAATTAATTGATGGATTATTTACTGCAGGACAAATTAATGGTACTAGTGGTTATGAAGAAGCTGCAGGGCAAGGAATTATGGCGGGAATAAATGCCGCTTGTAAAGTGCTTGGTGAGGAACCAATGATTCTAGGTCGTGATGAAGCATATATAGGTGTGCTTATTGATGACTTAGTAACAAAGGGAACAAATGAGCCATATAGACTTCTAACTTCAAGAGCAGAACACAGATTGTTATTGCGTCATGATAATGCAGATATGAGACTTACAGAAAAAGCTTATAACTACGGTTTAGTATCAGAAGAAAGATATAATAAATTCTGTGGAAAACGCAGAATGGTTGCGGATGAGATAGAAAGATTAAAAACTTTTAGAATAACTCCGACAGCAGCAACTTTAGAAAAATTAGTAGAATTAAATAGTGCAGAAATTCGTGATGGAATTTTAGCGATTGATATGTTAAGACGTCCGGAACTAACGCATGCGAATGTACTTTACCTAGCAAACGATGAGACTATTTTACCTAAAGATGTAGTTGAACAAGTTGAAATAGAAGTTAAATATGAAGGTTATATCAAAAAATCATTGCAACAAGTAGAAAAACTTAAAAGAATGAATGAAATGAAAATACCATCAGATTTAAGTTATGATGATGTTCCGAGTTTAGCAATTGAGGCGAGAGAGAAACTGAAAAAAGTCTTACCGTTAACTATCGGTCAAGCATCACGTATTTCAGGAGTGAATCCAGCTGATATATCTATTTTGTTAGTGTATTTAGAACAACGAAGAGGTTTGAATAATGAATAAAGAACAATTTTATAGTGCGGTTAAAGAAAAGATTGGAATTGAATTATCGGATCTACAAAAAAAGCAATACAATAGGTATTATGAATTGGTAGTTGAATGGAATCAAAAAATCAATCTTACAGCTATAACTGAAGAAGAGGAATTTTATACGAAACACTTTTTTGATTCAATTTCTTTAGCATTCTTTAAAGATTACTCTAATATTGAAAGTATATGTGATGTGGGAAGTGGAGCTGGATTCCCATCGATTCCATTAAAAATATTGTATCCTAATCTAAAAGTTACTATTGTTGACTCACTAAATAAGCGCATTAAGTTTTTAAATCTAGTAAAAGACGAACTAGGATTAACTGACTGTAATTTCGTCCATGCTAGAGCGGAAGAATTTGGTCAAAATAAAGAGTATAGAGAAAGTTTCGAAATAGTTACAGCAAGAGCAGTGGCAAGATTAAATGTACTTTCAGAACTATGTTTACCATTAGTTAAAAAAAATGGATACTTTTTAAGTTTAAAAGCGCAAAAAGCTGAAGAAGAGACTAAAGAAGCGACTAATGCAATAAAAATTTTAGGCGGAAAATTAGAAAAAGATTTGAATTTTGATATTGAAGGAGAAGAAAGACACATTCTAGAAATAAGAAAAGCGAAAGAAACCCCTAATAAATATCCACGAAAAGCGGGAACACCGAACAAAAAGCCATTACTATAGATTGTATAAGGAGGAGTTCATAGTAAAATCTAGGAATCCTCCTTTCTTTGTATACACTTTATTACGATATAGAAAGAAAAAATTAAGAAATTTTCAAAAAATTCTTTACTTTTTTTTGATTTTGTATTATTATATTTATTATATTCATTAAAACATAAAAAAAGGAGGATATTTATGCCAAAATCAGTAAAGGATTTTCTTAACATAATTTTAAACGGTACGGCCCTAGGAGTGGTTTCTGGATTAATTCCAAATGCAGTTTTAAGCACATTGTTTAAATACTTAGGAACATTAT
>CAURKK010000054.1:0-9214 GCA_963525505.1 uncultured Gemella sp. | reverse complement strand
ATAATCTTCTTTCTAATTCTTTTGTCTTCGGTCCTGTTGTAATCCAACCTGATTTCAAAGTATCTATTACTTCATTAATTTCTCCGTCACTAATATCTGGTGGCGAAAATGGTATATTATATTTTTTCATTTCAAACTCCTAATTATTAAAATTCTACTTAAAAGTATCTTGACTCTATTTAACAACCGCAATAGCAGTTCTTATCATTATTTTAATATCATTTATAACACTGAATTCTTCAATGTACTTTAAATTATATTTCATCTTGTCTGGAAGAATTTCCTCCACATAGATTTCATCTACACTTCTTCCACTTCCCTTGAATTTCTCAATAACTTCATCTTCATCTTTGTATTCAATACTCGCCGGAGAAGTTATTCCTGCAGGAAGAAGTAATGTCGCATTCATTTCATCAGTGTACTTATCTACATATTTCGCTACTTCAGGTCTTACTCCAACAAAACTCATATCGCCTATAAGTACGTTAATAAGTTGTGGAAGTTCGTCAAGGCGAAGTTTGCGTAGCTTATGTCCTACTTTACTAATACGAGGATCATTTTGCTGAGTAACAGCTGTTCCAAGCTTATCCGCATCTTTAACCATAGTTCTGAACTTAAAGATTCTAAAAGTTCTGCCATATGTAGTTATACGTTCTTGCCTGTAAAACACAGGCCCTTCACTATCAAGTTTTATCCAAATAGCTATTCCCAAAATTATCGGTGATAAAGGAATAAGCAACATTAATGCCAGCACCTTATCAAATAATAATTTTAAAAATAGCGATATCTTCTTCTTTTCAATCGAAGCTCTGTACTTTTTTACCGCTTCTGTTTCAAATCTATTATCAATGTTCATCTTTCACCTTACTCACTAACTGAATGTTTACAGACAGTTTATCAAATTTATTCCATCCTTTTATTATAACATATTTCTAGATATAACAGAAGAAAACCCAGTAAAAAAGACAACCAAATTAGGTTGTCTTAAATGTTTTTCCGATAATAAATGGGAAACTCTTATTAACTATACGTGCTATTAATTCACACAATATTATAGCTAATAGTAGTTCCACAATAGCAATAACATAGTTACTAAAGAATATTCCTGTATATTTACTAGATAATTGCTCCATAATTATATCAAGAATAAATAATACTATTGGAGAATGATATGCATAATAAATTAGTGTGTTCCCACCAATTTTTTCTAGAACATATAAATTAGGTATATTTACAAAAAATATTAAACTTGCCCATATACCAAAGAAAGCAGCAACAAAATACAAGACAGTTGAATTAATCTGTTGATAATATAAATCTACTCTTGTATTATACACACCACAGACTAAACTAACTGCTAGTACCGGTATAAAATATAATTTTTTAAAATAGTTCTGCACATTATCTATATTTTTTCTCAACACATAACCAGATAAAATAAAGATTGACGCATACGGTACAAGATCGAAACTCCAGATTAACCAAAATTCCATCTCATATAGTTTTTTTCCTAAACTGCCACACAGTATAAGAACAATAAATACAATCAAATATTTATACAATGTATTACTATATTTTATCGCAAAATAACAAACTATCTCCGCTAAAAAAAGTACATTTAAAAACCATAGTTGATAATACATATGCATTCTATCTGCTAAAATTAGTGCTTTTATGAAATATAAAATATCTATCTTTAATATCAACTGTGGTTGTAAAATAAAAGACTTTATAAAAAATATAGAAATATTCATTAGGAAACATGGTATAACTATCACCTTAAACTTCTTCGAAAAAAATTGAATGATAGAATTATACTTTTCAACATTTAAAGTCATTCCTGATAAAAAGAAGAATAAAGGTATATGGAAAATATACAATAATAATTTTACTTTAGCAGGAGTGTATCCCATATGTCCCGCAATTACTAATATTATACAGAATGCCTTCAACATATCTATATATTTAATTCTCTTATTACTCACTACTTATCACTCCTTAATAAATATACATTGATATCATTTGTAATATTACTATCTTTTACAAAATAAACTTCTCTACCATAGTTCTCTTTGAATAAAATTTTTATTTTATCAAAAACACTAGAATCACTAGATAAAATAAATTTAATATTATTACTGTTAATCGCACTAGAAAGTATATTATTCGTATCTTTCACACCAAATCCATTTAGTTTATCGTGATATCCTGGTGAAAAAGTTTGCCAAGTCCCAAAAGTTATCATATTATTCGTTAACTTATTTTTATCAACAAAAACTTTACTTACATTCGGTTGAGAGTTAACTAGGTTTCCATATCCTGAAATAACATACAAGTTATCTTTATTACTAACTAGCACATCGTTATAATCCTTATTAAACTCGTAAGAATTATAGTTAAACCAATATAATTCATTTTTTCCATAAGTTCCTATAGTATTCATCAATAATATGCACAAAATTATAAAAATAAAATTTTCTAAACCACTTAATAGCTTATAGCTTCTTTTTATAAATAACGTGTTCCTATATACAATAAAAATAAATATAGACAGGATAATGATAGGTATATAAACTCTCTCTACTACTCTCTGTCTAACTATTAAAGCTGTTAACAGTGCTATAGGACTTAAAAATAACAAATACCCATAAAAGCTTTTAGATTTATAAAATATAAAGACAAGTATTACAAAAAATGTAAATAACTTATAAAACTCATTAGAAAAATACTCAAGAATAATCTTTTTAATCGATATATTATATTTTTCTGATACTGACCTTATTTTATCAAGATTGTCTAACAATTCATTGCTAAAGACCTTTTTTTCCGAGAAAATCCAAGAATTATGACTTGCTAATGTATTTTCAGTAATACCCATATTATCTAGACTCTCTTTTTTTGCAGAATAATCAATAGCAGGATAGTCTCGAATCAATGTACTTTTTTCATTCCATTGTATATAAGATTTCTCAACATCATTACTTTGTATGAATAACCAATTCGTTAGGCTTACAATAAAAATTACACCAATTAGTATACCAGTTTGTTTTACCTTTTTATTTTTTATTAATTCAAATATAATTACAGCTAGACATAGTACCAAAAGGCTAGATATTATTTGAACTCTCAGAGAAATTCCAATAAATATAAGTATAGTTGGAACAACAATATTATTTTCTTTATACAATAAAAATATTCCAGATATAGATAACAAGTAAGCAACCATAGAATATGTAAAATATTTTAACAAGGCAAATTCTATAACTAAAACAATTATCCATAATACTATTTTATATTTTTTATCTCTAAGCAGATAAAGTAAACATGAGAAACTTATACTATACGCTAATACTAAGAATACAAAAAATATATTAATACTAGGAAATATACTTTGTAATATTGTTAATGATTTTGTTAATATTATTCCCAAATATGGAAGTAAAGCATAGTCTTTATTTAATATTGAATAATTAATTGTAACGTCATCAACAGCGTGATAAATATAGCCATATAAATATCTATAAAAAACTACTATTAATAATGTAATAACAAACGAAATTATTAGAGTTATACCCTTCTTCACCACTTACTTTACCTCCTTTCACCTTAGATATAGTATTTGAATTTAATATCACTAGTATAATACTATAATTAAGTATTTATTTCAACTTCAACTAATATAAGCTCTTTTGAATCTAATTGAATCAATAAAACTCGAATCTAGATTATCCCAGACTCGAGTTTTATTGTTATTTAGTTTACATATTCAAAGGGAAAGATGCCTTTTTTCCAATATAATAATTATCTCATCACCTTTTGACCTTCTCTACTTAATATTAAAGTTTTTCAGTACAATACTAAATGTAGTTAGATTGTGTAGTAATGCTAATAAGTTAGATGGTAATACGTTTATTAGCCCTAGGAATATTAGTGAACTATTAATCGATACCGTACTCTTAACGTTATTACTCATCTGTGCACGTAGTGTTTTGGAAACATCTGATAATAGTAATAATGAGTTAAGTGAATCTGATTTTAGAACGACATCACTGATTTGTTTTGAAAGATCAGCACTTTCGCTCATAACGATACTTACATCACTTTCTGATAGTGCTGCTGAATCGTTTAGACCGTCACCTATCATAAGAACTCGACGTCCTTTTTCTTTTTCACTCTTAATGTACTCAAATTTCGTAACTGGAGTCATACTTGTATATACTTCATCGAAAGTTACATCGTTTAAGATTTTCTTCGTTCTTACTTCATTATCCCCTGTTAACAAGACAACTTTTTTGCCGTTATTTCTAAGTTCAGTTAATACCTTATTCGCTTCATCTCTTAGCGGTATATCTACACAGAAAATCGAAATTAATTGTCCTTTATACCCTAAGAATAATAGGTTATACTGTTCTTGTTTTTCAGCAATTATTTGTTTTTGTTCGTCTGTAACAACTACATTTTCATCTTTTAATAATTGTCTACTTCCGATAACAACTTTTTCTCCATCAATATGAGAAACTATACCTTTTGATGCGATGTGGTATAACTCCGTATGCATTTCTTCATGCTCAATTCCATCTTCTTCAGCCTTACTCACAACAGCACTAGCAATCGGATGATAGATATGTTCTTCTAAACACGCTCCAATTTTTAGTACCTCTTCGTAAGAATATCCATAAAATGGTAGCACTTCTTGAATATATGGTTTAGACACCGTTATTGTTCCTGTTTTATCAAAAACAAATGTATCGATATCCTCATATTTATCAAGAGTTACAGAGTTCTTAACTACGATTTTTTTATCGATTAAGTTCTTAATAGTAGTTAGATACGCCACCGGTGTTGATAATTTCAATGCACATGAATAATCAACTAATAGGAATGAAATTGCCTTAGCAAATGATCTAGTAAATAAATACGTAAGTCCCATCGCTAAGAAGTTATATTTTACAATACTATCCGCTAATTTTATGTATTTGTAGTGGTACGCATCTTCTCTACTTTCAGAATCTTTCATCAATTGGATAAGATGATGAATACGACCATTAACCTGTGGATTTTCGACTTTAATCTTAACTTCACCGTTAACAACTATCGTATTAGAATAAACTTTATCTCCGATATTTTTGACAATTGGGAAACTTTCTCCTGTTAATGAACTTTCATCAACACTAGCGCCCTCAGTCATCACGATACCATCGAATAAAATTTCATTTCCTTCTGAAACTAGTATTACATCATCTTTTCTTACTTCTGAACAAGTTACTTTTCTATTACCTTCTTCTTCAACAAGCCATACTTCTTTATCCATAGAAGTTAAACTTTGTTCAAGAACTTTTACAGATTTTTTCTCAGACCAATTGTTAAGTGATTCTCCTAGTTCTAAAATAAACATAATAGAACTTGCCGTTTCACGAGCCCCCGTCGCTAATGATACAAGAATCGCCGCGGAGTCAAGTGTTTCCATAGTAACTTGCTTACGCGCTAATAGTTTTAATGTGTCTTTCAAATATCCTGAAGCTTTCCACCATGTATGAATCGCTCTTAGTGGAAGTGGTACAAATAATTTCGACATTGCACGCCAAAACATAGCATCCATTATTATCGAATAAGGACTTTCCTCAGCTATAGCTACTGGATTCTCATAACAATTTTTTACTTTTTCTTTATCAACTAGTTTAAAGAATTCTTGTAAACAACTGCTACTTCCTTCTTTAAAAATAACAACAAAAGTGTACTCATCTTGATAAAAGTCCACTTTTTTTATGTTTTCGATTTTGGCTGCTCGTTTTTTAAAATATACTTTCACATCTGGTGTTAAGCGAAAATCAGCTCTAACCCTAGCTCTGACACTTGATAGATGTAGTATTTTAAAATCCATCTTATTTTGCCTCTAATTCTTGAAGATTGCTTTCTCTTTTTTCTTTTTCGTATAAGTCTTTAGCATCTGCTACTACATCATCAGCGTGTTGCTTGATGTTTGAAACAGTTCCTTCTACTCCATCTTTTGCTTTATATAATTTTGATAAAACTACTGAGTAACCTTTCTTAGCATCTTTACTTGATAAAAGTTTAAGACCGAAAGTCCCGAATGCTACTCCTCCTGCGAATACTCCTGGTGTTTTAAGTGCTGCTTTTGCAACTTTTAATGCTTTAATTGACATTTCTATTCCTCCTTATAAATATATTATTATAATTATATTATAACATTTTAGTCAGTATATGTAAATCCAAATATATCAAGCATCCTCACGTTTTTTTTAATGTTTTCAAAGGTTTTTATTCTGAAAATATTTCTACTCTACTACTTACTTGTATAGTCAAAAATTTAATATTATATTAATCATAGAAAATTTTCTCAAACCATGTCACCTTGCAGTTTATTAGCATTATTTAAATATTTATTATAACAATTTAACTCTAAATAGCTATCATATTTTTATATTCCCTAAGGAAACTTAACTTCCCAATGACATTTTTTTTCCTTTACTGTAGTGAACTCGCTTGTTTATTAATATCGAATATATCATTACTATTTATAGTTTAGGTATTTTTACCTTTATATTGTATGAAACTTTTGAGAACTATCTCAATTTAGTTTCTCTTGTATTAAAAATATTTTTAATCAACCAAGAACTTATTTATGTTATAATAACTATGTCAGAGAAAGTAACTATACAAGCGATGTGAAGAGTACTTTCAAATATAAACAACACACTAAATATTGATAAATAAGGAGTACCCTATGATTTACATTACCGGGCTTGGACCAAATGATAGTTCAAACATTAAAGAAAATATTAAACAATTACTATTAAATAATACAAATGCGAAAATTATTGCTCGCACTAAAGAACACCCTGCTATTTCATTCTTAGAGGAAAATAACATCCCTTTTGAAACTTGCGATAGATTTTATACAGAAAGCGAAAATTTTGAAAATACTTATAACGGTATTGCGAATTATATTCTTGAAGTCGCTGAAAATAATGATGTGATGTATCTTGTTCCCGGGCATCCGATGGTTGCCGAGCTAACTACTCAACTTCTAATAAATAGCGGAAAAGATGTTAAAATTGTTGGTGGCGAGAGCTTTTTAGATTCTTGTTTTAATGCAGCTAAGTTCGATCCTGTAGAAGGATTTTCTCTTGTGGATGCTACTGCATTAGAAACGTTAAAACAGGTTAATCCTCTACAACACCTACTTATTACACAATGCTATGACGATTTAACTGCAGCTAATGTATCTGACGAACTTATGAACTTCTATCCTTATGATCATGAGGTTACAGTTATCGAGCAAGCCGGTGCGAAAGATGAAAAAATTTATTCATCACCACTGCACGAGCTTTCTGCCGCCGTTGGAGAAGATGTAAACAATCTACGCGCTTTATATATTGCACCTTTAAAAGATGGTCTTAGTTTTAATATCAAGGACTACACTAAAGATTTCGATGAGAATGAGGACATTACAGAAGCTGACTTAGTCACAAAATTAGAAAAACTTGTCACAGGTCTTAAAGCTAATCTCGATAGAGAAGAAGACTACACAAGTGATAATTTGAAACTACTAGCTGAGATTATCAATACATCTCTTGATTTTACAATTGCAAGTGACAACTACTACGAACTTAGTGATATCCTTTCAGAAATGAAAGCAGATAGACAAAAATAATTTTATTATAAGGACATTAATATGGATAAAGTTTTAGCTTTTAGCAAAAAATTATTAAAAGAAGTTATTGATAAAAATTCAGTCGTTGTTGATGCTACTGCTGGAAATGGGAATGATACATTGTTTCTCGCAAAAACTTCAGCCAAAAAGGTTTATGCATTCGATATTCAAAAGCTAGCAATTGAAAATACAATGAGGCTAATCGAAGAAGCTGCGCTGACGGATAAATGCGAGATTGTTCTCAATTCACACTTCGAATTTGATCAGTATATAGATGAAAAAATCCGTGCAGTTGTCTTTAATCTAGGATATTTACCAAATGCAGACCATGAAATAACTACGCTAGCTGAGACGACACTTGCGACGATTAAAAAGTTTTTATTGCACTTAGAAATTGGTGGTAGAATCGTCATCGTTGTCTACTGGGGGCATGAGAATGGTAAAGTAGAAAAAGAAGCATTGTTAAATGAACTTCAAAACCTTGATCAAAAAGAAGCCGAAGTGTTAGTTTATCAATTTATAAATCAGAAAAACAACGCCCCGTTCATTATTGCGATTGAAAAAAGAAAGGAAATTTCATGCGAGAAATAGAAATAGAATTTAAAAATTTACTAACAAAAGATCAGTATACTGAATTATTTGAGAAATATGATTTAAATAATTCTGAAGAAATAATCAACAAAAATTTCTACTACGATGATGCAGATGAAAGTTTCAAAAAAATAGGGGCTGCGCTGAGAATTCGTTATACTAACAAAAAAACAGAAATGACTTTAAAAATAAAAGGAAAAACTCAAAATGTTGAGATAAACGTACCACTTGATGAAAGATATCCAAAAGAGCCGACGGTACTGCCGATTTTACCAAATGAGATTATCTCAGAACTAGAGCGAATGACCGTGAAAATTAAAACTCCGATGCTAATTCAAAAAATAGAAACATTAAGACATGAAGTAACTTTAGAAGAAGGTTTGCTAGTTCTTGATGAAACGACATTTATCAACGATATTGTTGATTACGAGTTGGAATTCGAAACAAAAGACTATCAGACCGGCCTAGTCGCTTTCGAAAAATTATTAGCAGAAAATAATATAGAAAAAAGTCCTGCAAAACCAAAAATAGCAAGAGCCATTGAGTATTCAAAACGATAAAACTAAATAGATATTAAAAAAACTCTCTTATGCAATTTGTGGGTGATTTAACAAAATCGATTTCTCTGAAATCACGATTTTCAAATCACTCTCATCCATAGGAGAGGTTTTTTATTATAACTTATTGTAGATGTGAGGGCGCACTTACACGCCTTAATTTTAAAATTGGAAATTTTAACTGTTTTTTTTCATTTTGAACTCTCTTTTCTTCTCAAAATAGAAATTTTGACTGTTTTTTCCATTTTGAACTCTCTTTTTTTTCCAAAATGGAAATTTTGACTCTTTTTTCCATTTTGAATTCACTTTTTCTTCCCAAATTGGAAATTTTGACTCTTTTTTCCATTTTGAACTCTTTTTTTCTTCCCAAATTGGAAATTTTGACTCTTTT